>DATMXP010000055.1 GCA_035561515.1 Terriglobales bacterium
GATTCTCTGCGCGCCGGACGATTCCCGATCCCTCGCTGCCCACTCCGATTCAATCTCCACCACTCCCACTTGTCGAAACGCGTAATGGCGGAAGCTGCTCCACTTCCAATCGTCCGCGGCCTTCACCAATCCACGCTTTACCGGGTTGTTGTGAATGTATCCTAACTTGACCGCGAACTCTTCGGCATTGCGCACATTGCGGTCGTATCCGCGATCCTGCCAGAACCTTCCTTCCCGCAGCCGCTTGGTGAATGACAACTTCAGGTAGTGCATGGCGTCGCCCAGCGTTTGCCGTTCCGGTTCGCTGACCAGAAGGTGCACGTGCTCTGGCATCACCACATAGCCATAGACACACACGCCAAAGTTAACGCGCATATTCTCAAGACAGGTGAGGAAAAGGTCGTAAGTCGCGGCGGTATCGAATCGCTGCTCTCGGCGATAACAACTAAAAGTAAGAAAGTGCGATTGACCGGAGTAATGGTATCGCCGCAATCCGCTGGGCATGGAGAAAAACCTAAACCCAGTTGGGTGCGGGCGTCTGTGATGCCCGGGTTAGCCCAAAAGCAGGGCGAACCCGGGGCACCCAATGACTGTTGGTAGGTGAATAAGCGTAACCCAGGGCTTCCGCCCTGGGCTAAGTTCGAGAGGCCGACCGGGATGAGCCTGCCGATCATTCTGCAACCCTTACCACTCCGGCTCCGCGGATGCGACTGTGTTTCAGGTCCTGGAGGGCTCGGTTGATGTCGGCGAGTTCGTAGGTTTCGACCTCGGTCTTAACTGGAACTTTGGCGGCGAGCTCGAGGAACTCGCGCGCGTCCTGACGGGTGCTGTTGGCGACGCTGCGCAGCACGCGCTCGTGGTAGAGCAGGTCGTAGTTCATGGCGGGAATCTGGCTCATGGTGATTCCGGCGAGCGCGACCGTTCCGGCTTTGCGGGTGACGCGAAGCGCTTCGGGGACGAGCGATCCGGCGGGCGCGAAGATGATGGCGGCGTCGAGCGGTTTCGGAGGCGTGTCTTCGGCGCGGCCGGTCCAGGCGGCTCCGAGTTCGCGGGCGAGATGGCGATGGTGTTCGCTGCGCGTGAAGACCAGCACTTCGCATCCGAGATGGCGCGCGAACTGGATGACGATGTGCGCGGAAGCGCCGAAGCCGTAAAGTCCGAGGCGATCTCCGGCTTTTGCGCCGCTGAGGCGAAATGAGCGATAGCCGATGATTCCGGCGCAGAGCAGCGGAGCGGCGTTCAGGTCGGTGAACTGCGGCGGGATCGGGTAGGCGAAATCTTCATCGACGACGGTGTATTCGGCGTAGCCGCCGTCGGCGTCGTATCCGGTGAACTGGGCGTTGGGGCAGAGATTTTCGAGGTCGCGGCGGCAGAAGTCGCAGGTGCCGTCGGTGCGGTGGAGCCAGGGGATGCCGACGCGGCTTCCGATATGGAACCGGGAGGCGCCGGGGCCGAGCTTTTCGACGGTGCCGACGACCTGGTGTCCGGGGACGATGGGCAGGCGGTGTGCCGGGAGGTCGCCTTCGACGGTGTGGAGGTCGGTGTGGCAGAGTCCGCAGCAGGAAACCTTGACGCGGATCTGGGAGGCTTGCGGTTCGGGGATGGGCAGGTCGCCAAGACGGAGTGGCGAGTCGTCGATGGGTCGCTGATGGTGGAGGATGGCAGCGCGCATTTTCGCCGGTAATTCTAGCAAGGGGTTCTGTGGTCGAGTAGGAACATCAGGTATTGTGATCGTTCAACGCCGCACCCTTACGCGCCTCGCGCTAAAGGATGGGGCACCCCCCGTCATCACAGTTCAAGGAATCAGATACAGCCACAGTGTTCCGAACGACATCGTTAACACGGTGATGGGCACGCCGGCGCGGAGGTAGTCCTTGAAGGTGATGGTCACTTCTTCGCGCGCGCGTTCGACGACGATGATGTTGGCGATGGAGCCGGTGACGGTCAGGTTTCCGGCGAGAGTGCTGGCCATGGCGAGCAGGAGCCATCCGCTGTGCGGGTCGGGGAATCCGGGGACGACCGACTTCAGCAGCATGACGGCCGGAACGTTACTGACGATGTTGGACATGATGGCCGTAACGATGGTGAAGACCAGCGTGTTGTGCAGGTTCCAGGTGTCGGCGAGGTCGAGCATGCCGGCGACAATGCCGACGCGCTCGGCTCCGGCGACGATGATGAAGAGTCCGACGAAGAAGGCGAGCAGTCCCCAGTCGACCTCGTCGTAGATGAGGCGCGGTTCCATGGTGCGCGTGATGAGGACCATGGCGGCGCCTACGGCGGCGACAAGTGCGGGCGGGAGTCCGAAGAGGAATCCGGCGATAACGCCGGCGACGATGATGGCGGGCTTGGCGAGGCGGAGTTCGCGCGGCGGTTTGATGACGCCATTGATCGGATCGGCGGTGACAGCGGCAGGCGGTTGCAGAGGGAACATCCAGTGGAGCACTGCCCAATTGATGATGAGGCCGACGGCGGCGATGGGTCCGAGGTGCGCAAGGAACTTGATGTAGGAGATGCCGGAATAGGATCCGATGAGGATGTTCTGCGGATTGCCGGTGATGGTGGCGACGCTGCCGATGTTCGACGCAGTTGCCACCGCCAGCAGGTAAGGCAGCGGTGGGACGCCCATGCGGCGGGTGACCTTGAGCACGATGGGCACCATGACAAGACAGATGATGTCGTTGACGAAGAAGGCCGAGAGCACCCCGGTGCTGAGGATGACGGCCGGGAGAAGATGGGCGCGTCCGAGACGGGCGACGACGGAGGCGGCGATGCGATCGAAGAAGCCGACGAGGTGAAGATTGGCGACGATCACCATCATCGCGAAGAGTAGAACGATGGTGGCGAAGTTGACGGCCTTGAGGGCGTCGTCGGCGCGGACGACGCGGAAGGCCACCATCAGCACGGCGCCGATGATCGCCATACCGGGGCGGTCGATCTTCATGCCTGGGAACTTGCCGAACGCGAAGACTACGTAGCTGGCGATGAAGATAACGATGCCGGCAATGAGGCGAACGTCGGTGAGTTCGGCAGGGAGATGCATTTCGGAATAGGTATATCAGGCGGCGAAGGGTTGGTAATGACGTCAGCGGGACTGGTGAGTTTCTTCCTTGGCGAACAAGATGGTGACGACGCGGCGCAGAAACATGCCGCCGATTGCGCCGACGATGGCGAAAGCCGTCCCAGCGAATGAGCCGACGACCATGCCGAGCGTGGGATGGTATTGCGCAAAGTAGGCGACGAGGGTGGCGAGAGGTAGGCTGAGTCCGATGACGACGGCCCATCGCCAGATGCGCGTGGGGCGCTTGTAGGCGAGGAACATGGTGGTGCCGGTGACGATGAGGACGGAGAGCCCGGAGTCGTTGAGTCGGACGTGAGCGAATCCGGCGACGATGCCAAAAAGGATGGCGAGGGTCCAGTAGAGCCAGTCGGAAGAGCGATGGTTTTCCACTTACTTCATTGTAGCTCCCGGTGAGCGAGGATGCTTGGGTGCATTCCGCTGACGAATGACGAAGTACGGCTGGTTCATGAGGTCGGGTGCGAAGCCGGGATAAAGGACGGCGTGGTGCTTCGCGTTGCGCAATTCGAAGTAGTACTCGAGAGGGAAGGGCGAGTCGGTGTAAGAGGCCGGGATGGTGAAGGCGAAGTTGTTGGCGGAGCGGGTCATGCCGGCGGACTGGTAGCGCTCTCCCTGGTTGACGTGACGGTAGAAGATGCGGGCTTCCCTGGCTGCGGTTTGGAGGTGGAGGTCGAGCGGCTTGCCGGGAATAAACGACGGCGGTGCGATGTGCGTGCACGCGATCGGGATGCGAGGTGAGGGAGTGAGCACGGCGTCGACAGCGAGTTTTGCTTCGGGCGAGTGAATGGGTTCTGCTTCGGCCAGCAATCGTTCGAGGTACTGGATGTCGGCGTCGATGGCGGGGAGGCGGTCGAGCCAGTGTCCGCGCTGGTGAGGCAAGGGTCCGATGGTGATGTCGGAAACATAGACGCGGGCTGGTCCGTTGGCAAAGGCCGACCAGTGATCGCGGGCGCGCTTGTAGGCGTTAATCGCTTCCTGGAGCGCGAAGGTGTCGCCGGTGCGTTCATGGATCCCGTAGAGAACGGCGGCGCGAAACTTCTCGGCGAAGAAGCGTGCGATGCCGATCTGGATGGCGATGTCGGCGGAGGCGCGACGGAGTTCGGCGGTGTTGCTTTCCGCGGCGACGAGGTGCTTCGCGGCGGTGCTTGCGTGGGAGTCGATCCACTGCGCGACCTCAACGGGTGAGTACTTGGCGCTTTGCTCGCCGGCAAGCAGGTCATCAGCGAAGTCGTTCATGCGGGAAAAGAGTTGCGGGTCGAGGGGACTGACGTTGCCGAAAACTTTGGGCGAGGGTGTGTCGCCGAAGGGCGAGCGAGCGTTGGGGTCGGCGATGGACTGGTTGGTGTAGAACTCGGGCGAGTAGGTGTCGTTGGCGGCGGAGGGCAGATGCGCAACGGTAATGATCGGCAAAAGACGGCTGGCGCTGGCGAACGCATTTTCTATCGATGGCGCGGCGGGGCCAAAGTCGGTGCGTAGTTGGCGACGCCAGACGTCGGAGTCGCAGTCGGGGTTGTAGAGCAGTCGCCCCCAGGTGCGGTACGTGTAGAGGAACTTCTGCCAATCCCAGCGCGGGTTGAGGGAGGTGTCGGCGTAGGCGCAGCGTCCGCCGGGAAGTCCGGAGCCGCGGCGTCCTTTGAAGGCGAGCGGCTCGAAGAGTTCGACACCGTCACTGCCACAAAAGCGGAAGGCCCGCGAGTAGGCGGCGTTGGAGACGGGATCTCCCCACAAGAGCATGCGGTGGGTGCCAGCCCAGATGCGATGCATGACTCGGTAGTCGCGGTCTTCACGGAGGAAGTTGGCGTATCCGTAGCGAGTGAACAGTCGTGAGCCGGTGCTCATGCCGTAGTAGGCTTCGAGGTTCGTGCGCTCGGTGGGTGCTTCCATCTCGCGTATGGCGGCCTGGTGATAAGGAAGTCCCATGTGCTCGGCCCAGAATTTGGGCGAGATCATCAGCGGCATATTGGTTCGTCGAGCGGCGCTGATGAGGCGGTCGTCGAGCCCTTTGCTGTGGAGATCGATTTCGATTTTGTGACCGGAGCGAGATACACCGTCGAATACGGTTTCCCAGAAACCGATGCTGCCTTCCTTCACGCCGCTTTCGTCATGAGTGCGGATAGTGACACCAATGATGTCAGGACAGGATTGCAGTAGAAGCGCGAGAGCTTCGCGGCAGTAGGAGACGTGATTTTCCGGCGTGATGCCCTCGATGATGTGGTTCGGGTTGGGGCTGTCGGTCCAACGGGTGCCGTGCGTCCAGATGCCGAGTTGGAAGTCGATGCCATGCGCGGCGGCTTCGTGGCTGATGAACTTCAGGGTGTCGAGATTGCGGTCGCGTTCTTCGTCGGGGAGGTTGGTGGCGCGGACACTGAAGCCGGGCACGGAGAGGAAGAACGGGTACGCGAAGAGGAAGTAGGCATCGGAGACGCGGGTGAGGGCGTCGTGGCTGATGCCCACCGCGAAGTGGAGCCGATTGACGCGGTTGGTGGCGAGCATCGAGAAGTACGCGGGCCACATCTCGCGGTCGTAGAACCAGGGCTTGTCTTCGACGTTGCTGACAAAGGGGCGTCCGATGCTGCGGACGGCGTTGTATGGATCTTCGACGAGCGGTTTGGCGATCGTAAGGTCGTCGATCGGATCGTCGGAGTAACGTACGCGATCAGCCAGTTCAAGGACGGCGTACATGAGTCCGCGCGGATCACGAGCCGTGGCGAGAGTGACGGTGGCGTCACGGTGCGCGGACGGAGCTAGAACAAGGCTCTCGGCCTTCGTGGGAACGGTGAGGCGATGTCTGGAGAGGATGGGGGCAGCCAGTCGATTGTCGTGTGAGGCGATGATCACGATAGGTCCGGCTGGCGAGGCCGGAAGGGAATCAAGCTTAGTGACGGCGATCTGCCTGGCTTGAAGTTCCGCGAGAAGCGTTCTGATGGCGGTCTGCACCGGTGCTGAGGATGCGAGTTGGTCTTGGACGTCGACGATCAAGACAAGTTCACGTGCGCGACTTGCATCTGCGCTCGCAGAGGAACTTAGGGCGAGTCCGGCGGCGCTCAGGCCGGAAATGCGAAGGAACTCACGTCGGTTGGGCATAATCGCTTCTCGCCGAACCCAGGATGGCAGATCGGTCCCAAACATAATAGTTCGCCTGTCAAACAAAATTCGCTTTCTGGCCTTTGGTGGTGGTAAGCTACGGCTCCAATTCGTTCGTACTCATTTGACGCACGGGAGTGGAGTGATGAAGAAAAGCGGTTTAGACCGGCGCGATTTTATCAAGGGAGTTGCGACCTCCGCGGCTGTTATGTCGGCTTTGCCGCATGAGGCGCTGGCCATGGGGAACGGCAACGTGGTGTACGAGCAGGGACCACCGGCAGAGGAGCCGAAGAACGTTCCGACCCGCATCAAGTTTGCCGTAGCCGGGATTAATCACCCGCACATTTACGGCATGATCGCGGCGGTCAAGCGTGGCGGAGGCGAGTTCGCTTCTTTCTACGTGAAGGAACCGGACCTCGCGGCGGAGTTTGCGAAGCGCTTCCCGGATGTGAAGCAGGCGCGCAGTGAAGACGAGATCCTTCAGGACAAGTCGATTCAACTGGTGCTGAGCTCGGGGATTCCGATCGATCGCGCGCCGCTGGGCATTCGCGTGATGAAGGCCGGGAAAGACTACATGGCCGACAAGCCGGGCATCATCACGCTGGAGCAACTGGCGGAAGTCCGCAAGGTACAGGCGCAGACCAAGCGGATCTACTCGATCGCTTATAGCGAGCGTTTCGATAACAAGGCGACGGTCCGTGCGGGTGAGCTGGTGAAAGCCGGGGCGATCGGCAAAGTCGTGCAGACGATTGGCATGGGGCCGCACAGCATCGGGCTGAACCCACGTCCGGCGTGGTTCTTCGAGAAAAGCCAGTACGGCGGAATTCTGTGCGACATCGGCTCGCACCAGGCGGACCAGTTCCTGTTCTTCACGGGGTCAACCCAGGCGGACGTAGTGGCGTCGCAGGTGGGCAATCTTCATTATTCCGAGAAGTACCCGAACTTCGAGGACTTCGGCGACACCATGCTGCGGGGCAACAACGGTACCGGATACATCCGCCTCGACTGGTTCACGCCGAAAGGCCTGAGCACCTGGGGCGACGGACGGCTGTTCATCCTGGGAACCGATGGTTATATCGAGGTCCGCAAGAACAATGACATCACGAAGGCGCCGGGTGGAAGCCACCTATACCTGGTCGATCAGAAGGAGACGCGGTACATCGATACGTCGAACCAGGTCTTGCCGTATGGGCCGCAGGTGGTGGACGACGTGGTGAACCGCACGGAAACTGCCATGACGCAGGCACACTGCTTCCTGGCGATGGAACTCATGTTGAAGGCGCAGAAGAACGCGCAAAAGCTGACCTTTAAGGCCTGAGCCAGCGCTCGGTAGAGGGAGTACATAGATATGTCAGAGAAGCGGAAGAGTGGAGTGTCGCGTCGTGATTTCATGAAGACGACAGGCAAGGGCGTCGTCGCAGCGTCGGTGATTGCCGGATTTCCGACGATTGTTCCGTCCACCGTTTTCGGCAAGAACTCTCCAAGCAATCAAATCAATGTAGGCGCCATTGGCACAGGGCGTATCTCGCGCATTCATGACATGCCAGGAGTTCTCAAGTATGAAGGCGCAAGAATCACTGCAGTCTGCGACCTCGACAGCAAGCGCATGGAAGACGCCAAGGTGCTGGTCAACAGCTTCTATACAAAGCAGACGGGCAAGCCTTACGACGGCACCAAAGGCTACCTGAATTATCGCGAACTACTGGCGGACAAAGACGTGGACGCAGTGCTCATCTCGACGCCTGACCACTGGCATGCGCTAATCGGGATCGATGCAGTCGAAGCCGGCAAAGACGTTTACATGCAAAAGCCCGCATCGCTGACGATTGCAGAAGGACGCATGCTCAGCAACGCCGTGCACCGGACTGGGCGGATATTCCAGATCGGAAGCCAGCAGCGGTCCACGGAGCAATTCCGCAGGGCGGCGGAACTGGTCCGCAACGGACGCATCGGACAAGTGAAGTCGGTGCAGATCGGTTTGCCGGGAGATCCGTCGGGCGAAGTCGAGCCGGAGATGCCGGTGCCGAAAAACCTGAACTACGACATGTGGTTGGGATCGACGCCCGAGGTGTACTACACCGAGAAGAGAGTCCATCCGCAGGTTGGGTACGATCGGCCGGGATGGCTGCGCTGCGAACAGTTCGGCGCGGGCATGATCACCGGGTGGGGATCGCACCACGTTGATTCGGCTCACTGGGGCATGGACACCGAATACACGGGCCCCATCGAAATCTGGGGCACGGCGGAATTTCCGAAGAAGGGCCTTTGGGATGTTCACGGAGACTTCCAGACGGAAGCCATTTACGCCAATGGCGTGCACATGACAATCAGCGGCGCGTTTCCCAATGGAATCCGTTTTGAGGGAACCGACGGCTGGATCTTCGTCTCTCGCGGTGAGGAGAAGGCGACGCCCAGCGATCCGCCGTCATCGGTGCGCGGGCAGAAACTGGCGGCAAGCGATCCCAAGATTCTCACTTCGGTGATCGGACCGGATGAGATCCACCTCTACGTGAGCCGGGAGCATCATGCGAACTGGCTGGACTGCGTGAAGTCGCGCCAGCAGCCAATCGCGCCGGTGGAGATTGCACACCGGTCGTGCTCGGCGTGCCTGCTGCATCATATGGCGATGAAGTCGAAGCGCAAGCTGTACTGGGATCCGTTGCGCGAGCGCTTCAAGAACGACGACGAGGCGAATACTTGGCTGTCGAGGCCGCAGCGTCCGCAGTACGCAGTGAAGGGAGCGTAAGCCGATGAAGATGATTACGCGCAGGGACCTGGTCGTAGCGGCCATCGCCGTTTTCTCGACGCTGGGAATCGTTGCGGTTGCGCAACAGGAGAAGAAGCCGGTTCTGCACTCGTCGGTGTTCGACTGGAACACGATGGTGGAGAAGAAGACGCCGGTCGGTTCGATCCGCCAGATCAGCCGCAATCCAACTCCCACGCTTCAGGAGTTGGAGATGCACATTACTACGTTGAACCCGGGGCATGATTCTCACGCGCCACACCATCATCCGAATGAGGAGTTGGTGATCATACGCGAGGGCAACGTCGAAGTGCTCAACGGCGGGACGTGGAAGAAGCTGGGGCCGGGCTCGATCATCTTCAACGCGTCGAACGAAGAGCACGCGCTGAAGAACATTGGCACCACTCCGGCGGTGTATCACGTCATCAACTGGACGACCGCTGCGACACCGGCGAAATCAGACAAGCCGGTGGTTCCACCGAAGCAGTAGGCCGGTAAAAGAAAAGGGGAGCCTCGCGGGGCTCCCTTTTTATCTGTGATCGAACGCTCTAAACCTTTACCGTCCTGCTGGTTTTCGCGGCCTCGTAGATCGCCATCATCAGCTTCACGTCTTGCAGGCCCTCTTCACCGGGCGTGAGCGGAGTCTTGTTGTTCATCACGCAATCTGACATGTGGTCCATCTCGGCGGCGAAGTGGTCCACCTGTCGCAGCGTGACTTCTTCAAGGCGATTGCCACGGCTCACCCTCATCCGCAGGCCGGTGTACTGCATGGAAGGCTCGAGTTCGAACCAGCCATTGTCGGTAACGGCGCGGAGGCGGTTCTGCCCGGAGTAGCCATAACTTGAAGAGCAGTTTGCGATCAGTCCGCTGGGGAAGCGAAGCTGGAACATGACGGTTTCTTCCACTTCCTTGAAGCGCGGATCGCCGGGCGTGCTGTACATCATGGCGTTGATCTCGGTGGGTTCTTCGCCGGCGACCAACCGGGTTCCGTTGAGGCTGTATAACCCAATGTCCATCAGCGAACCGCCGCCTGCCATGTCCTTTTTGAGGCGCCACTGCGTGGGATCGCCGATCTTGAAACCGGTGTCGGCTTCGATGACCTTGAGCGTGCCGAGTTCCTTCGAACGGGCGAGACGCGCCATCTCCTGGTTGTAAGGTTCGTAATGCACGCGATAGGCGATCATCAGTTTGCGATTGACCTGTTTGGCAGCATCGACCATGGCCTGGCAATCGGCGACGGAGTTGGCCATCGGCTTTTCGCAGAGAACGTGCTTGCCGGCCTGCAAGCCGCGAATCGTGTACTCCTTATGCATGCTGTTGGGGAGTACCACATAGATGATGTCGACGTCGGGGTTGTCCTTGAGCTTGTCGTAGTTCTCGTAGTTGTAGATGTTCTTCGGATCGACACCGTAGCGTTTCGCGAGTTTCTGCGCCTTATCCGGATGTCCGCTGACGAACGCGACGAGACGGGATTTCTCGCACTGGTCGAAGGCCGGCAGAAGCTGAAAGATGGAGAGGCGGCCGAGTCCGACGATGGCGTAACCCAATTTCTTACCCGGAGGCTCGGGGACCTTGATGTCCTGTGCGAACGAAGAATTCCAGAGGGAGCCGGCGACACCGGTGGCAGCCAGCCCCTTGCCCATGTTGCCGAGGAACTTACGACGAGTCAGGTACTTTTCAATGAAGTCGGACATGCAGACACTCCTGCGCGTGATGGGCAGCAATTATACGGCTAGTTATTCGATTTAGGGCTTCACAATCATTTTGCCCACGCCTTCCGAGTAGTCATTGGCGATGGAGAAGGCGTCGGAGATGCGATCGATGGGGCGCGTGTGCGTCACGAGGGGAGCGAACCATTCGGCCTTCGCCTGGAGAAGTTCCAGAGCGGCGTGAGATTCGTGATTCGAGCGGCGAACGTTGAAGATGGTGATCTCCTTCCGCCGCATGGTGGAGCCTTCGATAGGAACGTACTTGCTGGAGTGAATGCCGGTGAGCACGACGCGTCCGGCGTTGCGGACGACGTGTAGCGCCTGGTTGGTGGTGTCTTCGCGGGCGGCGCAGTCGATGGCGCAATCGACGCCACGGCCTCCGGTTTCGCGGAGAATCTCGCGGGCAGCGTCGCTGGGTTCCAGTGCGACGTCGGCCCCGAAGTGGCGTGCAAGTTCGCGGCGTGCGCCAACGGGTTCGACGGCGAAGATACGCTTGGCGCCGGCGAGTTTTGCAGAGGCAACCGTCATCAAACCGATAGGGCCGCAGCCGATGACTGTAACCGTCTCGCCGAGTGCGATGGACGCGAACTGCATGGAGTGAAGAACCACGGCGAGGGGTTCCACTAGCGTCGCATGGTCGAGCGAGAGTTCTTTGGGAATGGGAAGGAAATTGCCTGCGGGCAGATTGACATATTCACGAAAGAAGCCGGGGATTCCGGGGCTGCTGAGAAAGCGGATGTTCTTGCATACGTTGTGCTGTCCGCGCATGCAGAACTCGCAGTGATAACAGTAGAGTGCGGGTTCGAGAGCGCCTCGATCTCCGGCAGAAAGGCCGGTGACGCCAGCGCCGGTTTTCGCGATGGTGCCGGCAGGCTCGTGTCCTAGGACCATCGGGTAAACGTTCGGAAGATCGCCCATGGCGCCGTCCGAGTAAGCGTGCAGGTCGGATCCGCAGATGCCGACGGAATCTACCTTGACCTGGATTTCGCCCGGACCGGGATCGGAAATTGTCATTTCAGCGAGACGGAATTGATGAGGGGCGATGAGTTCTGCTGCGCGCATATGAATGACCCGGAGAACGCTTGGACGCGCTCGATAGCGGTCGGTATGATGTCCTGAGTTTTTCAGGATGAATGCAGAAAAATCTTATCATCGGCATTGATAGCAGCACTACGGCAACCAAGGCGATTGCATGGCGTAAGGACGGCAGCATCGCCGGCGAGGGGAGAAGCGCAATCGGGCTGAGCCGTCCGGCGAACAACTGGTACGAGCAGGATCCGGAAGACTGGTGGCGCTCAACGGTTGACGCGATCAGGCAAGTGTTGCAGCAGGTGCCGCGTGAGTCAGTAGCGGCCGTCGCTATTTCCAATCAGAGAGAGACGTTCGTTCCGCTCGATGAGCGAGGGGAGCCGGTGCGTCCGGCGATTTTGTGGCTGGACCAACGATGTGCCGAGGAGGTCGAGTGGCTTAGCGAACGCGTGCCGAGGATCCACGAGATCACGGGCAAGCCTCCGGACATGGCGCCGGTTGCGTATCGCATCGCGTGGATGTTGCGTAACGAAGAGACTCTATTTCGGCGCACGCGCATGTTCGCCGATGTGCATACGTATCTGGTGTGGAAGTTGGCGGAACGCTTCGTGACGAGTTGGGCGAGCGCGGATCCGATGGGCATGTTCGATATGCAGCGGAAGCAGTGGTCGCCCGAGATTCTCAGTGCGCTCTGCCTTACGGCGGATCGGTTGCCGGAACTGGCACGGCCCGGTTCGGTGATTGGGGAAGTGAGCGAGTCGGCAAGCAAAATCTGCGGGTTGCTTCCGGGAACGCCGATCGTTGCCGGCGGTGGCGATGGGCAGGCTGCCGGATTGGGTGTGAACACCGTCACGGCGGAGCGCGCGTATCTGAATCTGGGGACAGCGTTGGTCTCGGGGACGTACTCGCCGGAGTTTCGCGTCGGACGAGCCTGGCGCACGATGGGGAGTTGTACCGGTGAGGGCTGCTATCTGGAAACCAGTTTGCGGACCGGCGCCTTCCTGATGGACTGGTTCGCAAAGGAATTGTGCGGTGGCGGCAACGACATTTTTCAGTCCCTGGAGGCGGAGGCGTCGCAAGTTCCCGTAGGAAGTGATGGCGTGTTGGCGCTTCCATACTGGGGTGCGGTGATGACGCCTTACTGGGATCCGAAAGCGCGGGGATGTTTCACGGGAATAACTGCGTCGCACCGGCGCGCGCATCTATATCGGGCGCTGCTGGAGGGAACGGCGCTGGAACAGGCGCTGGTCACCCGGATGATCGAAGAGGAGACGTCGACCGAGGTGCGCGAATTTGTAGCGATCGGCGGCGGAGCCTCCAGCGATTTGTGGTGCCAGATCATGGCCGATGCGACGGGAAGGAAAGTTCTGCGTTCCAGCACACTGGAGGCGTCGAGTTTGGGAGCGGGGATTTGCGCGGCCGTCGGAGCAGGTTGGTTTGCGAATGCGGCAAGGGCAGCGGCAGAGATGACGGGGCGGATCGTACGTGAATTCGCGCCTGGACCGGAGAACGCCAGGAAGTACAAGGAAGTGCAGGCGGTCTATCGCGAACTTTATCCGAACCTGAAGGAAATCTTTGTTGCGCTAGACGGAATCAACGCCCGTTAGCACGGGCACGTTTCAAGGCAGCCTTCGGCAGCAATTCCCGCGCGACGTTCACAGCCGAGACTGCGTCCTGCGACCAGGAATCTGCGCCCACCTTCGACCAGAGGTTAGGAAATTCGTTGAAGATGCGGCCGCCAACCATGATGCGGGTCTTCTTCTTGTTTTTCAGTTTTACGGACGCGATCAGCTTGCGGCAGACGGCAAGTTCCATGCAGGTGGCTGCGGAGATACCGAGCACATCGATATTGAAGCGGCTGGTCAACTCGACGAGATTGCTCGATGGCGTGTTCGCGCCGGTGAAGTAGACCTTCCATCCATTGGATTCCATCAGTTCCGACAACATGCGAATGCCGACTGTGTGGTGCGCGCCGGCGACACACGTTCCGAGGAAGAAGTGCGGGCCACGATCGATCTCATCACGGTCGCGGCTGATTTCGCCGATCAACATCTCCGTGGTGGCGGTGCAGTAATGCTCCTGCGCGACGGAGATCTGGTTCATCTGCCAGAGACGCCCCACTTCGCGCTGCACCGGCTCGAAGACGTAGCGGAAGATTTCGGAAACTCGCGTGCCGGCGGCGATCGCGCCACGAATTAGTTTACGGGCGTCGTTACGGTCCACCGAGAGCAGCGCCTGCAAGTAAGCGTTGGCGAGCTTCTGCAGCGGGGCGCGTGAATCGATGTACGAAGGCACGGAGCGCGGGAATGAATCGAACTTATTGACCGCGGTCTGAATGTATTCACAAGCAACCGCCGCGGCCTTGCCCTTCACATTTTCGGTGATGACTTCCTGCATGATCAGCAGCGCGTCGATGAGGTCGTCGAGTCGGACTCCGCGGCTGCCGAGGACGATCTTTCCCCATCCGATGTATTTGAGCCAGATTCCGAGTTCCTGTGCGGCGATCGATTCCGACAGAGTGCAGAAGTGGAAGGCGATGTCTTCGCGGCAGCGTTCCCGGCCGGCGGCTCCGTAGCGTTCCTCCAGTTCAGGTCGGTCCACATAGAGCCGTTCCAGCACGGCGCCAATGAACTGGGGCGACCTGTCGGAGATCTCGGAACCGAACTTGTGATAATCCAAGGCCATGTAGATCGCTTACGACGCGATGTGGTTCAAAATTCGTACTTCGGTACCGGAGGCATCGAGACGAAGCCCCTTCGGCATCAGCTTATGAGACTCGTGCCGGTGCGTTTTGTGCCAGTGACGAAAGTGCTGTTCGCTTTCCCAATAGGTAAGGAGCCAGAACTCTTCCGGGTGCTCGGAAGGCGAAAGCACCTCAAGCCGCAGAAACCCCGGCGCATTTTCGACGAGGTGCGGCCGGTTGACAAAAGCCTGCCGGACCTCGGCTTCCATGCCGTTTGCAACTGTAAAGCGACTCAGAACTGTAACCATCCGCCCCCACAATATAGGGAGATTGTAACCGTAAGTTTAGGTGCACAACGGTTACGCCCCGCAATTGTCCGCTCTCCGGAACATTGGCGCAACTTTTCGTCAGCCGGGCTGTTTGCATACCCAGAACCGAACAAGCGAAGTGCGGGACTCGGAATCAACACGGGCACCGGGTCCCGCGCAGCGATGGAACGCAACGGGTTTGGAGGATTTCAGGATGAAGCGGGTATTCGTATCGGCGGTATTATCGGCCGCCTTGTTGACAGCAACGGTGCCATTGATGGCACAGAACGCCACGACTGGCGGGCAAGGCGGGAACACGACCATGGGGCCGGGCGCAGGGAAAGGCATGCACGGCCGCCACGGCCAGGGCAACCAGCTCCAGATGATGGCAAAGAAGCTGAACCTGACGCAGCAGCAACAGGATCAGTTGAAGCCCATCTTCGAGCAGACGCGCCAACAGGCGCAGGCCATCAAGAATGACAGCACTCTCACCCAGCAACAAAAACAGGAAAAGCTGAAGGCCCTTCGCGAGAATACTCACTCGCAGGTCCAGACCATACTGACGCCGGAACAGCAGCAGCAAATGTCGCAGATGCGCGAACAGCGCATGGAGCGCATGAAGGGTGCTCGTCAGCAGATGGGCCAGCGGATCGCGCAGAAGCTGAACCTGACACAGCAGCAGCAGGACCAACTGAAGCCGATCATGGATAAGCAGCGCGAACAGATGCAGGCGATCCGCACCGACAGTGCGCTGACCCAGGCCCAGAAGCAGGAAAAGATGCAGGCGTTGCGTCAGGACACGCAGACACAGGTGAATGCGATCCTCACGCCGGAACAGCAGCAGCAGTGGCAGCAGATGAAGGAGAACCGGAAGCAGCACCGTCGTCATAAGGGCGGCTTCGGACAGCAGCCAACTGCTCCCCAGGGTGCATAAGATCTCTCGAACACAACCTCTCCTCGATGGGCAGCTCGTTAAGAGCTGCCTTTTTGTGCTGAACGGAGTGGCGGAAATGAACATCCAGGTGGTACAAGCGAAGGACGATGGAGAGTCCCGGCGAACTTCGGCGCAACGTAAAGGTTTTCGGCGCGACATCGTTCTTCAACGACACCGCCACGGAAATGGCCTACTGGGTGTTGCCCGCGTTCCTCGTCTCGATTGGCGCTGGTCCGGCGACGCTGGGCATCATTGAAGGCCTCGCGGAGAGCGTCACGGCGGCGGCGAAACTCTGGTCCGGGCTACTGGTGGACCGTGTGCGACAGCGTAAGCCGCTGGTAGTCATGGGTTACACCGTTGCCAATGCCGTGAAGCCGTTGCTCGCTCTTTCGACGGCATGGTGGCACGTGCTGGGAATCCGCTTCGCCGACCGTCTGGCAAAAGGCGTACGCGGCGCGCCGCGGGACGTCATGCTTTCCGAGTCGGTGCCAAAGGAGAGAGTCGGCTCTGCCTTCGGACTTCTTCAAACAATGGATTCAGCCGGAGCCATTGTTGGTCCTTTGCTCGCGCTGTTGCTGGTCTCGCACATCGGGCTGCGAGGGGTTTTCTGGGCTGCCGCCGTTCCCGGACTGATCAGCATCATCGCCGTTGTGTTCTTCGCAAAAGAGACGGGCAAGGCTCGGGCGGTCGCGCACGAACATCGGGAGCGCAGCAAAGCTCCATTGCCCGCCGCCTTCTACTACCTGATGACGGCGGTCGGGCTGTTTTCACTTGGTAACTCCAGCGACATGTTTCTGGTGTTGCGCGCGCAGGATATCGGCATCGCCGCGAGTTACGCGCCGTTGCTCGGGTTGGTGTTCAACATCACGTACACGGCGTTCTCCTGGCCAGCAGGGAAGTTGAGCGACCGCGTGTCGCGGAAGGGACTGGTCGCTGCCGGATACCTGGTGTTCACCATTGTTTACGCGGTGTTTGCGCTTGCTCCGTCGAAAAGCGCTATTTGGGGAGCGTTTGCCTTTTACGGCCTCTACTATGCACTGACGAATCCAGTGCTGAGAGCGATGGTGTCACACGCGGCACCGGCCGAAGCGCGAGGGCGGGCGTTCGGTATCTTCTATTTCGTCACGAGTATCACGGCATTGCTTGCTTCGGTGATCACGGGAGAGTTATGGAAGGTCTTCGGGGCAGCGATCCCCTTTTATACGAGTGCCGCCCTGTCTTTAACTGCCGCAATGATGATCATTGCCATACCCAAACGACTGACCGAAAGGACGGCAGGATCTTAAGATCCCGCCGTCGCAGCGAACTGTTTCCGTAACGCCAGGCCATCTTCATAGACCTGCTTCGCCCGTATAAGCGCCTCTTCCACATTGGGACAGATGTTCTCGTGTCCCACGTGCTCTTCAAACTCCGCCTGTTTCATCAATTGCGCCGGCTGCTCGCGTGCCCCGCAAAGGATCAGCGTGCGCCCGGAGTTGTGCAGAATGTCGGCGATGTCCTCCAGTGCCTTCATACCGGTGGCATCGATGGCCGTCATATTGCGCAAACGCAGAACAATGATGGGCGGAAGTTCATGCAGAGTTTCCTGGATGACGTTGATCTTTTCCGTGGCGCCAAACAGGAAGGGTCCGTGGATACGGAAGATGCGCAGGTAATCGGGGATGGCCTTGTCCTGAAGGATGTGGACACGACCTTCGTCAACATAAGCATCGGTTACCTGGGAAACCGTCGTAGTCACCGTGACCTTGCGGATGAACAGGAGCGTGGCCAGGATCATGCCGGCTTCGACGGCGACGGTGAGGTCGGCAAAGACGGTGAGCAGGAAGGTGACGACCCACACCGAGATGTCCGATTTGCTGAGCTTGAGAATTTCCGGAATCTCGCTCCATTCACCCATGTTGTAGGCGACGACCAACAGAATCGCCGCGAGCACGGGCAAGGGGACGAACTTCGCAAGCGGAGCCGCAAAGAGAAGAATTGCCAGCAGCGTGACTGCGTGGATCATGCCGGAGACGGGCGACTGCGCTCCCGACCGGATGTTGGTCGCGGTACGGGCGATGGCGCCGGTTGCGGGCAGGCCTCCGAACATGGGCGAAACGATGTTTGCCACGCCCTGTCCGATCAGCTCGACGTTGGGGTTGTGCTTGTCGTTGCTCATGCGATCGGAGACAACCGCGGACATGAGCGACTCGATCGCGCCGAGCATGGTGATGGTGAGAGCCGGTCCGAGCAAGGAGTGGACCATGCTCAAGTGGAACGTCGGAATCTCCATATGCGGCAGGCCGCTGGGAATACCTCCAAAGCGGCTGCCAATGGTTTCGACGCTCAGCTTCAACCCAAACGCCGCGACCGTGCCGACGAACATGGCGACGATAGGACCGGGGACACGGCGAGTGAGTTTCGGCGTGAGCAGGATCAGCAACAACGAGCCGCCCGCGAGCAGAAGAGACTCCACCGAGAGCGTGTTCCAGTGCTCCGCGAGCGACTTCATGCGTTCCGGGAATTCGCTGGGGACCTGCTCGATCTGCAGGCCAAAGAAATCCTTGATCTGCGTACTTGCTATCAGAACGGCGATGCCGTTGGTGAATCCGATCACGACGGGACGCGGAATGAATTTCACCGCAGAACCGAAACCGGTGATCCCCATGATGATCAGGAAGAAACCTGCCATCCCGGTGCAGACGTAGAGGCCTTCGATGCCGTACTTTGCGACGATACCGCTAACGATGACGACAAAGGCGCCGGTTGGACCGCCGATCTGCGTCTTCGATCCACCCAGGGCAGAGATCAGGAAGCCGGCAACAATGGCGCAATAGATTCCCAGTTGCGGAGGCACGCCGGAGGAAATGGCAAATGCCATCGCCAGCGGAAGTGCCACCAGGCCGACGGTAATGCCGGCGATGAGGTCGGATAAAAACTTCTGACGGTTGTAATCACGCAGGACAATGACAGACTTGGGTAACCAAGCCTGCCAAAAAGAAGATGAGGGACTACTGTCTGATTCGTTCTTCACTGTCTTAGGAGCTAATAAGCTGTGATTCTATCTTCGCAGCATATGGCGGATTGCGCTATGAGGTACTTCGCCTAGCGGCAAGATCGTTAACACATGTGGACGTGATGATGCTCCCCCGCCTTTAGGCCCCACATCACAGCAATACGCCACAAAAGGTGAGTGAATACGACCTGAGATTCCGGGCCCCTAGACATCTTCCGTTCAGCATTCATACACGGCCACACTTCGGCCGCAGGAGGTAGCAATGAAAAGAGTAGCGACAGCCACCTGGAAGGGTGGACCACGCGCGGGCGAAGGAACCATCTCCACGGTAAGCGGCGTTTTCGACAAGGCGATTTACACGGGCGGGACCAGTTCGATGGATGTGCCATGCACGAACCCGTCGGAAATCCTGGCTGCGGCCGAAGCGGCATGCGTCTCGATGATGGTGGCGAAGGAACTGGGCAAGGAAGGGATTACGCCAGACCACATCGAAACCGAGGCCGAGATCGTGCTGGCGCCCGATGGGGATAGCTGGAATATACCCCGCATTCACCTGACGGTGAAAGCGCACGTCGCAGAGATCGACAGCGCGAAGTTCCAGGAGGCGGTGCAGCGCGCGAAGAAGAACTGCCCCATCACTCGGAGTTTGAAGTCGGAAGTTTCGCTCGAAGCGCTTATCGAGCCAATCGTTCTCGCGTAGGCTTATTCCGTACTGGCTATAACGGTAGAAGCGCGATCGACACGCTGTCGGTCGCGTTTTTCTTTTACGGTCCAATAAAGCAGCAAGATGAACTGCGCGAAGATGCCACCCATCGTGTCGAGGACGACGTCGTGAAACACGCCGGTCCGTCCTGGGATAAACGATTGGTGAATTTCGTCGAGGCATGCGACGACAAAGGTGCAAACGACGGCCAGCACGGCAGCCCGGAGATGCCAGCGACGCGGTACCACGGCTTTCTTTCCCGCACGCTGGATCGCCCGTTCAGTGCGATAGGCGAGCGTTTCCATCCAACCGTGGAAGGCTAGCCAACTCAATATTGCATATCCGACGAAGTGACCAGTCTTCCGCAAGAGGTAGTTCAGAAAAACCACCTGGTGCAACGAGACGCGTTCGAAGTGCGAAAGAATACGGAGGAGCCATCCACTGGTAGCTTCGCCGGTGAAGAGACGGGTGCTCTCAAGCGAAATCACCACGAGCCAAAGCAGCAGGGGTATCCATGCGTGTACGACTTTTCGCTGGGGTGAGTTCAGCGTTTACTCCACCCGGTAATTCGGAGCTTCACGTGTGATGATCACGTCGTGAACGTGGCTTTCCTTCATGCCGGCTGCACTGATGCGGATGAACTTCGCCTTCTGTTGCAGTTCCGCGATGGTGCGGCAGCCGACATATCCCATGCCGGAACGAAGGCCGCCAATCAGTTGGTGAACGATCATCGCCAGTGTCCCGCGGTAGGGAACGCGACCCTCAATGCCCTCCGGAACAAACTTCGCCAGACGGTTGCTTTGGCCGTCGCTCTCTTCGGTGCCGATGTTCGCGGCAGAGTCGCTGTCCACAGACTGGAAATAGCGTTCACTGGAACCCTGCGCCATGGCTGCGAGTGACCCCATGCCGCGATAAGCCTTGAACGAGCGGCCCTGATAAAGGATGGTCTCGCCCGGGCTTTCGTCGGTTCCGGCGAACATGGAACCGGCCATCACGGCGCTTGCCCCGGCTGCCATCGCCTTGGTGATATCGCCGGAATACTTCACGCCGCCGTCGGAGATGATCGGAACGCCCGCTTCGCGAGTGGCACGGTACGACTCGGCGATCGCGGTGATCTGCGGGATGCCCGCGCCGGTTACGACTCGCGTGGTGCAGATGGAGCCGGGGCCGATGCCGACCTTGATGGCGTCGGCGCCGCAGCGAACGAGTTCGCAAGCCCCGTCGAAGGTGCCGACGTTGCCGGCGATCAGGTCCACTTCCGGCAGCTTGGCTTTCACCGTCTTCACCGCTTCGAGGACGCGGGTGGAGTGCGCGTGCGCGCTGTCAATCACCAGCGCGTCGACCTTGGCTTTCACCATCTCCTGGGCGCGCTCAAGGAAGTCGCCGGTCGCTCCGATCGCGGCGGCACAGCGCAAACGGCCCTGCGCGTCTTTCGCGGCATTCGGATACTTCAGCTTCTTCTGGATGTCTTTTACGGTGATCAGGCCCTTCAGGTGGTACTTCTCATCGACGACGAGGAGCTTTTCGACCCGGTGCTGATGCAGGACTTTTTCGGCGTCTTCGAGCGTGGTGCCGACCGGGACGGTGATGAGGTTCTCTTTCGTCATCACCTTTGAGATGGGAATGTCAGTGCGGGTCTCAAAGCGAAGGTCGCGGTTGGTCAGGATGCCGACGAGCTTCTTGTTCTTCGTGATCGGCACGCCCGAGATGCGGTACCGGCGCATGACTTCCAGTGCGTCGCTGACCTTGTGGTCCGGCGAGAGCGTGATCGGGTCCACGATCATGCCGCTTTCCGAACGCTTTACCTTGTCCACTTCTCCTGCCTGCTGCTCGATCGTGAGGTTACGATGCACCACTCCGAGCCCGCCCTGTTGGGCGATGGCGATGGCCATGCGCGACTCGGTGACCGTGTCCATGGCCGCCGTGAGCAGGGGAATGTTCAGCGTGATGTTCCGCGTAAGCCGGGTTTGCAGACTCACTTCTGCGGGCGTGACGTCGGAACGAGCAGGAAGAAGTAGAACGTCGTCGAAGGTAAGTGCCTCTGGTACTGGAAAATGGATCATGGCTTATGAATGTTCCGTTCCACTGGGGGGTAAACAAGTATTGTAGCGGTTTACGAGGGAATCGCGTAATCGGAGAAGGTGCCGAGGCGAACGAACTACTGGAGGGCCGAAACATAGAACGCGTTCCGGTGCTCGTGCAGGTTGCGTCCGTAGGTGAGGGTAAAGGTGGCAGCGCCAAGTATGCGGACCTTGAGGGCAAGCCCCGGATCGTAGAGCCAGCGCTCACTCGATTGCGAGTTGAGTGTGCGATATGGCCGGCCGATATCGAGGAACGGTCCCAGACGTAAATCGACGAAGCCGTTGTTGAATACACGGCGGGTGAACTCGAGGTTGGCGAGCAGGTAATCGCGAGCCATCGGCGCGCTGCCCTTGCGGCCATCACGAGTGCCAACATGTCCGCGAAGCAGGAGATCGTTGTCGCGCTCCGCGCCCAGCATGAACAGATTGCTGAAGGGCAAAGTGCCCCAGGAGCCTCCGCCGGAGAGACGAGAGGTGAATTCGTAGTCGCCCACCTTTCTGCCGGGAAGCCAACTGAGGTCGACCGCGGACTGCAGGCGGGCAAAGGAACTGCTTGAATCGCCGAAATTGCGGCCGATCGTCGGGGTCAAGCGCGCGGTCAGAGAAACCCTGTGCTCGGGGTCGTCGAGCAGTTTGCGTTCAATTCCGGCGAAGTATTGAAGCGAGTAGCCGCGCGCGAAGAGGTCGGGAACGGTGAGCAGCGGAGCCGAGTCGTGATTTACCGACGCGCCGGATTGCCAATTCCATTTGCCGCTGACGACCTGTTTCAGCGCGACCGCAAAGGAAAACTGTTGCGAATGGAACGGAAGAGCGGCCGCGGTGTCCGGCGAAAGAACCCAGTTCTCGTCGCGAAAATCGGCGGAGAAGGCGTATCGCAAAGATGGATTCCGCTTCAGTGGCGCCGAAACGGCGAAGCTGGCTCGCTGCTTGTCGGAATCCCAGCGTAATAATGAAGTGATGTTCACGGCGCGGTGGCCGGCGTTGAAGTACTCGGGATAAAGCGTCTGGTAAGGCAGGCCGCGGAAGAGACGAAGAAGAGCCTCAAGCTTGGTGTTGCCGAAGCCGTTCTTCTCCTGTGCGCGAATCGAGAGATCGAATTCGCCATCTGCCTTCGGCAGGAGTGAATAGCGTACAGGAGCAAAGACGCCGAGGCCCTGAAGACGCGCCTGCGAAGTCTTGAATGCATCCAGTTTCAGCAGACTCGCAGGGGCGATCGTGAGCGTGCGATCGACCAGAACCGGATCGGTCTTCGGAGCGGGTTCGAATGATATGTCGCTGACCTGTGGCCGGCCGATACGATTCCAATAGAGAAGAGCCGCGTCGAGATTACCTTCCAGCAGATAAATGGACGCCAGAAAATTGGTGGCGTACTCGTCGTGCGGATCAAGCGTGAGTGCCTGTTTCAGCAGGTTTTTTGCCTCGGGATAGTTCTTCGACTGGAAAGACAATCCGGCGAGTTCGATCGGAAATCGCTTGTCGGAAGGGAATCGGCGGCGCGCCTCGGACAAGACCTGGCGAGCCTGATCGGAGTTACCCTCTTTCGCGAGCCTTATGCCGCGCTGGAATTCGGCATCGGAATCAGACGAGGCAGGAGCCTGCGCGAACGCGAGCGAGCCTACGAGCAGCAGTACGGATATGTACGAGACGAGACTAGGTTTTCGGAACAACGAGCAGGGTCCAGCGATCGGTACGCGACCACGCTTTGTCGAAATCGCGCATATCCATCTTAAGCAGTTTTCGCCGCGCCGGATCATTCACTAGCACCACGTTTTCCGAGGTATTCACGCCCGCGACTACTACATAATGAATCGGCTGCGAAGGCTGGGCGGGTGCCAGCGCCACGATCAAAGGACGTCCTTTGGCAATGTGGTTCGCCAGGTCGTGCAACTGACCCTTGATCGCGAAAGAACGAAACCCGTGTTCCTGGAAGTACCGCGACATGGCGGATGTCTTGATGCCGCGTTCTTCCGGCGAATAAAGCTCTGCCTGGATCTGATCGGGATCGAGAGTCTCGGCCGGAATCTGACGGCCGTGTGCGTTCCAGTACTGCATTACCATCGAAATAACGGCAGAACCGCAGCCATTCGGTTTCTGCGCCACGAAGGGAACGTCGAGCCAGCGGACAGTTTGCGCCATGGCAGCGCACGTGAGCACTGCCATGGCCAAAGCTGGTGAGAACTTTCGTACTACCGATATCACGCCACAACAATGACCAGAATGATCACAGCCGTACCGAGGGCGATCAAGAGATAGGTAATCTCCTGGTTGGTTAGAGCGCCCGCGGCGAAATCGTTCTGCGCACTCTGCGCCTTTGCCGAGATCTGGGCCAACTCGTCGTCGCTGAGCTGGGAAATAGCGTTTGTTACCTGCTCAGGGTTGATGCCGGCCTTCTTCAGCGACCGGGTGGCTTGCTCCGACCCGAAGAAAGCTTTCAAGCTTTGCTCGTTCTGGCTGCGCTGGGCCGCCGATTTGAGCAGTTCTCGTTGAATGGCATCGGAGCTTACCACGTGCTCCTGCGCCAGAAGCTGTTGCGGAAGGCCGCTAAACACGGCGACCAATAAAAAGGTTGTGGTCAAACGTACAAATGAACGGAAAAGGGGTGTCACTAACTCGCTCCTTCCCGAAGTGGCAACTCAGAATAGCATGCGAAACGCATGTATCCGGAGGCTCACTTGGACGTGTACCGATAGATGCAACTTCGGAATCTTTGGTTGAATATGGGTGAAGCGAATCCGGCGGTGACATGACTGCATCTGATTGAAAAGACGAGCTGAGAGCGCGATTGGCCAGACTTCAGGAGATGAACTTCGGGGAATCGGCGAGGATGGGGTCGTACTGGTTTTTGAGAGAAGTTCATCCCAAGCGTATTCAAAGCCCGTCCAATCGCCCAATTTGTTGACGCAATTAGGCAGAGTTGTTATATTTGAAAAGTTCTGCGAGTAAGTTTGGTCTGCCTATAGCGGCTGAGCTGTATTTTCGAAGCTGAACGGAGTGTGGTTCAGCACCTCTCGCGAGAAACGAATCTGCGCTTCCTCTCACCCTGAGAGGGTATGCAGGTTCCCGAGAACGAAACGGAGTATCGCCAGTTTAGGGCGCGGTATCACCGTCGGTCTCCGACTCAATTCAGCGAATTTTCCCTGCACTTACGCCAGGGAAGTATGGTGCGCACGAGCGTATCAGCCCCGTCGTCAAGTTGTGAAACGGGTGATGTAAGCGCCGGCATGGGTTTGGCCGCGGGCCAGACAGGAATGTGCGTGCGCAAAGGAGCAATGAAGAGTGCCTACGTTTAATCAGTTGGTGAAGCAGGGCCGCACGGCGCCGAACTACAAGACGGCCAGCCCGGCTCTACAGAGTTCGCCGCAGAAGCGTGGTGTTTGCACCCGTGTGTACACCCAGACGCCAAAAAAGCCGAACTCGGCACTGCGCAAAGTCGCTCGTGTTCGCCTGACGAACCAGATCGAAGTGACGACTTACATCCCTGGCATCGGCCACAACCTGCAGGAGCACTCGATCGTGCTGATCCGCGGCGGCCGTGTGAAGGACCTGCCGGGTGTTCGTTATCACGTGATCCGTGGAACGCTGGATGCCGTTGGCGTCGCGAACCGCAAGCAGGGCCGTTCGAAGTATGGCGCGAAGCGCCCCAAGAGCTAAGAAGAGTTTAGAGAGTAGATATGCCTAGAAAAGGTCATGCATCGCTGAAACGTGAAGTTCTGCCGGATCCCGTGTACCAGTCAACGCTGGTCACCAAATTCGTGAACTCCATGATGTGGGACGGCAAGAAGAGCACGGCGGAGAACATCTTCTACGACGCCATGAAGAAGCTGGAGTCGAAGGGCGGCGACGAAGCCCTGAAGCTGTTCAAGAAGGCCGTCGAGAACTGCAAGCCGTTGCTCGAAGTGAAGACCCGCCGCGTGGGCGGCGCGAACTACCAGGTGCCGGTGGAAGTGAATCCGGACCGGCGCACTTCGCTGGCGATTCGCTGGATTGTCAGCTACTCGCGCGGACGTGCGGAAAAGGGCATGACCGATAAGTTGAGCAATGAATTGCTCGACGCGGCAAATGGGCGTGGCGGCGCAGTGAAGAAGCGCGAAGACGTCCACCGTATGGCGGAAGCGAACAAAGCATTCGCGCATTACCGCTGGTAAGAATCAACCGGAGCGCAGGCACGAGAGGCCTGCGCCACGTTGGGGTGAGGTGCCGGCCCTCTTTTTATGAGTCGGCAGATTAGGGAAAGAAGTGGCGAGACAAGTTCCATTATCGCGTTGCCGCAACATCGGCATCATGGCTCACATCGACGCCGGTAAGACCACGACGACGGAGCGCATCCTGTTCTATACGGGACGCACGCACCGTATCGGCGAGGTCCACGAAGGCACTGCCACGATGGACTGGATGGAGCAAGAACAGGAGCGCGGCATCACGATCACCAGCGCCGCGACCACCTGCAACTGGCGCGACGTTCGCATCAACATTATTGATACACCCGGTCACGTGGATTTCACCGCCGAAGTGGAGCGCTCGCTGCGCGTCCTCGACGGCGCCGTGGCCGTGTTCGACGCCGTTCACGGTGTCGAGCCGCAGTCGGAAACTGTGTGGCGTCAGGCCGATAAGTACGGTGTTCCGCGCATTTGCTTCATCAACAAGATGGACAAGACGGGCGCCGACTTTGAGCATGCGATGGACACCATCCGCAAGCGCCTGAATGCCCGTCCGGTTGCGATCCAGCTTCCCGTTGGCCAGGAATCCGCTTACAAAGGTGCCATTGACCTGTTCTCGATGAAGGCTGTTCTCTTCCTCGATGAGACGATGGGCGCCGAGTACGTCGTCGAAGAGATCCCCGAGAACCTCAAGAAGAAGGCTCAGGCATTCCATAACCAGATGGTGGAAACGATCGTCGAGAACGACGATGAGCTCCTTCACAAGTACATGGAAGGCGAGACCATCAGCCCTGAAGAGCTGAAGGCTTCGCTGCGCAAGTCGACGATCGCTCTGAAAGTTTTCCCGGTTATCTGCGGAACAGCATTCAAGAACAAGGGTGTGCAGCCGCTGCTGGATGCGGTGGTTGATTTCCTGCCCTCCCCGATCGATATTCCCGCCGTCAAGGGCCACGATCCCGACAATCCCGAGAAAGTGATCGAGCGCAAAGCCGAAGACAACGAGCCGTTCTCGGCGCTGGCGTTCAAGATCATGAGCGACCCGTTCGTCGGACAGCTCGTGTTTATCCGTGTGTACTCGGGAACGTTGAAGACCGGCGACAGCGTGCAGATTGGTGGCAAGAACAAGACCGAGCGTATCGGCCGCCTGCTGAAGATGCATGCCAATAAGCGCGAGGAGATCAACGAGATCCTCGCGGGCGACATCTGCGCTTGCGTTGGTTTGAAGAACGTCATCACGGGCGACACGATCTGCGACGAGAAGCACCCCGTGCTGCTCGAGTCGATTGAGTTCCCGGCGCCGGTTATCGCGGTTGCAGTCGAGCCGAAGACGAAGGGCGACCAGGAAAAGATGGGCTTCGCGCTCAGTCGCCTGGCGCAGGAAGATCCGACCTTCCGTGTTTCGACGGACGCGGATTCCGGCCAGACGATCATCGAGGGAATGGGCGAACTCCACCTCGAGATCATCATCGACCGCATGATGCGCGAGTACAAAGTGGAAGCCAATGTTGGCAAGCCGCAGGTCGCGTATCGCGAAACCATCCGCAAGAACTCCGAGGCGGAAGGCAAGTTTATCCGTCAGTCCGGCGGTAAGGGCCAGTACGGACACGTCAAGATTCGCATGGAACCCAACCCAGGTCACGGCTACGAGTTCGTGAACGATATCTCGGGCGGATCGGTTCCGAAGGAATACATCAAGCCGGTCGATGCGGGTATCAAGGAAGCCATGGAAGGCGGCGTTCTCGCCGGCTACGAAATGGTGGACGTGAAGGTCACGCTCTACGACGGCAGCTACCACGAAGTCGACTCCAGCGAAATGGCGTTCAAGATCGCCGGTTCGATGGCCTTCAAGGAAGCCGCGAAGAAGGCCAGTCCGGTTCTTCTCGAGCCGGTTATGTCGGTGGAAGTCGTGGTTCCGGAAGAGTTTATGGGCACGATCGTCGGCGACCTGAACAGCCGTCGTGGACGCATTGAAGGCCTCGAGCATCGCGCCGGATCGCAGGTGGTGAAGGCGATGGTTCCGTTGAGCGAAATGTTCGGTTATGCGACCAACATGCGTTCTTCCACACAGGGCCGTGCGACGTACTCGATGCACTTCGCCCGGTACGAAGAAGCGCCGCGTTCGGTGGCGGAAGAGATTATTGCCCGCGTTCAGGGCAAGGCAGTTTCGAAGTAACGAGTTTCAGGAGCAGATCTAAATGGCGAAAGAAAAGTTTGACCGCAGCAAGCCGCACGTAAACATCGGGACGATCGGACACATTGATCACGGCAAGACGACGTTGACGGCGGCGATCACGAAGGTGCTGGCGAAGCACAATCCGAACATCAAGTTCCGTTCT
>DATMXP010000056.1 GCA_035561515.1 Terriglobales bacterium
CACCATCATCGAATCCAACAGCATCCTGGAGTTCCTTGAGCCGGATCTCTACATCATGGTGCTGGATTTTGCCTGCGAAGATTTCAAACCCTCGGCCGCGCGCTACCTGGACCGCGCCGATGCCGTCGTCGTAATCGATCACGGGCTGAGTTCGCCGAAATGGAAGGATATTCCCCAGGGCCTTTGGGAGTCGAAACCGCGGTTCGCCGCTTCGCCGCCGGTTTACACCCCGCCCGCGCTCTCGGCCTTCGTAAGGCAGCGGTTCTTTCCTGCGGGGTGAACGCCCGTTCGATCAGCATAGAACCAGCTCAAACTGTCCCCTGGTTCCGCAACACCTATTGCTTCGTCTCCAAGGCTACAGCCCAGTCTTCGTGCGGCCGGACCTGATCACTTCTCCGCAAGGGGGACAAACCGTCAAAGTGAGTAAGGTATCGCCGACTGCAAGGGCGTTTCTCGGTCCCTATCCTTCCGGGGCTGGACATTCGCGGGCCGTTATCGTTTTGACGCGTTGACGGTCGGTGAGCTCGGCCTCGGCGCGCGTGGCGCTCAGCGCCGATTGCCTAACTCCTACAGCCCGCGTACTTCTACCTCCCCGCCTGGCTTGATGCTAACTTCCATATTGTCCTTGCCATGAAGCTTCTCTGCAGCTCGGGCGAGGCCGTCCCAAGAGCCCGTATTAGGAGATACTCCTGGCGGAAGGACGACCCATGCCGCGCCTGAGGAATTCTTGAGGTTGATAAGCGACAGGCAGACGGGCACACCACGTAGGGAATGCGTCTCGAATGTCAATCGGTCAGGGGCTCCGGGAAGCTGCGAAAAACCGGAGATTTCGCATGGCACGATGACGTCCGACAGCCGGGCGCGGTCAACCCCTTCTTCCCTGATTGCTTTGCGGATCGGTTCTAAGGATGGCAGCAGGATATAGCCGTAACCGCGATCCACGAACAGCCCGAGGTAGGCCGCCTTGGCGACAGCGGCCAGAAAATCCTCCCGTCGCAGGCCAGTCATCAATCGGATGCGAATAGGGCGTTCACCGGAATTATGCTGGTGGGCACGCTCCATCAAGGATTCTGCCATTTTCTGCGTTGTGGGCTTGACGTGGAAATGAATCCCATCCTTGACCCGATACTCGAAATCGACCGGCGCGCCGCCTTCGGCCCATTTAAGCCTGCCTTTCATTTTGGCGTTTTCTTTGAACCCTCGGTCGAGCCTGACTTTTCGCGCAATCTGCTCGTCGATCTCATACCCAAGAGTGCTATTACATCTTTTGCAACTCAAGGTCACCTTGCAATTGCCAGTGCTCTTGGGTATAACATGCTCCTCAGTGAGCAATCCGCTTTCGGCGGCGTCGAGACCGAACTCCCCCAGGCATAGTGGACACAGAATAACGCCTTGCTTGCCGATGACATTCCGGCGCAGGTCCGCTTCGAGTTGTGCGAACAACTTCAGGCGTGCTGGTTTTCCGCCCTCCCGCATTTACAAATTGTCCCAAAACTTATGCCGTCAGTCTGGTATCTGCGGTCTCGACGCGCGCCTATGTCGCCCGAACGTCCGCTCGGCAAGAGTCCAGAAGCGAACTTCGGAACAGCGCGGCCGGCAAACACGCGAAATGTGCGTTATGCGGCCAAGTGCGATACTCCTGATCGCCCTTCCGGATCCACAGTTATTTGTCGCATGCCTCGCCTCGCCGTATCGATTCACGTACTGCAACAACCATGCACGTGGCGCTTGAAAGATTCCTGTTCGATACTGCAGATGTGCTGCACTCTTTCCTGAGCGAGAACATCCTTGGCCGAGCTTCAGCCCAAACAGAAGTTAGCCGGGGGCGATCAACCTTCGGAGCATACTTGAAGGTGGCGCCTGATTCTTTTCTGTTTCAGGTTTTAGGACACGTGATAAAGAGACGGCCTTGGAATTACTGGGATCGAAGTGTGTTTCAAACCGCTCTCGAGACACTGCAGGCAGATCCAGACCGAACGCTGCAATCTTTGCATACGCACCGGCATGCGATTGATACGGGCATGAAAGAATGGTTGCGTGACGTGCCCGCGTCACAAGATGAACGCCCGATCTCGTTCCCCAGCACAGTTGAGCTTATTCGAATAGTGACACTTCATCACCCTGAGTACCTGCGTAGGGCTGAGCACATTTTCGGCAATGTTCTGCATCTGTTTTGGGGAATCCTGAAGAAGAAGAGCGTTGGCGGAGCGTTTGACCTGCGCTCTGCGCTCGCCGTGCTTGAAAGCAAGCGTCAGGCTATATTGGCGACTGGATACCGTGACGATATCCGCAACGGAATCGCGCATGGACAGGTAGTGTTTACTGGCAATGGAATCCATTACGGTCCGATGGAAAGCAAGGCGGAACTGCTGGCTTCAGACTTGCTCCATGAACTGGACCGGCTGTGGATGACATGCAATAGCCTTGTTCTCGCTTCGATAGTATTTGTTGGAGAACATCTAGAACGGCTAGGGACAACGTTCCTCCCCCCAAGTCGCCTGGCGGTGTTGTTCTCCGAAGTCGCCGCCGAACACCCTGGCTTTTCGGTGCTAGACGTCGTCGAGTCGGACTATCCGCGAACCGGGAGGCAACTCCATCTGTCAGTGTACTCGGCGTGCCGGTCGAGGACCGCGCTCATAGCAGATTGTTCAAGGGTGTCGCTGAACCTCTGGCGCTTTGGGGCGCGTGACTATCAACGGTTCCTTTTCACCATTGCTCACCCTGGGAAGCAAATTACATCCACGCTAGCGATTGAGCCTTCAAAGCTAGCGTCTTTGACACAGGAAAATGCGCCATTGGAGCGGCTTTCGGAAGCGCTGCCCGATCCGAGCCTTCTATGGTACGACGAAAGCAGTTTGTCGTTGAAAATCAGGAGTGCCAGCATTCTGCTGAGAGCGAATCTCCACCTCGCGCGTGAAGACGCATCAGCGCGCCTTCGTGCGGCAGGATTCCTGCGGACCCGCACTCGATACATCATTCGTTCGGTCGAAGACCGAAGTGCGGGTCGATGGATCCGTTTAGAAGTGACAGCGGTGCTTGTTGACGAGAGTGACGCAACAAACGTACGTATACTTCGGGAGATAACCCGCTGCATCATCCGGGAAACCAGGTCGCGGCTGCACTGGTCGAAGCCGGACGGCCTATCGCGAACGGTGCCGCTTATCGGGCGGCCCAAATACGTATGGGTGAAACTGTTTCGGCGTGACAGCACCGTTCGCGAGATTGGGCACGGGGGCTGGTTAGGGGCCAATTTACTCGTGACCGCAGAGAAGGTCTTTGGGTTCAGCGGGGATCCCGTGTTTGTTCCAAATGCGCAAGAGATTTGGAGAGGTATCCACCTCAGATATGGCTTGGATGCAGACGCCTATTCTGCAGCGGTCAGGGAACTCCAGAATCTCGTCGATGAGATCGTCCGAGATCCGTCGGATTAATCTAGCTTCTAGCACCTGGACGTGCAGTCGCTGGGAAGTGCGAGGGCCGGATTAGGAACGACAAGTCGGCATTTCGACTCGAAACCTATTGCGACGGAGAGGACACCCTTCGGGGATGGCGTGCGCCGGCCTGAACGCTCATCGGGAGCCGCCTTCCGGATCACCGAGCAGATTCGCAGCCGGAGCAGTCAGCGAGCCGGTCACGGTAAGCTCACGGACCTGTAGGCGCCCGATCGTAAGATCTTCAATCGAGGCGGACTTTAGATTCGTTTTACCGACGGTCAGTTTGCCGATGACGAGACGGCCAATGGCCAGCGCGCCTAACGCAAATGCGCCGACTGCGAGCGCACCCAACGCATTGGCGCCTACAGCGGCACGGCCGATTGCGAACTGTCGAAGACGTGTTGTGGTCTGCGTCATAAAGAAGCACCTGCCCCAATTATCTCGTCAGGGAGACCGGGGAGACGCCCTCGCCGATAAATCTCGGGCTTCGGAAGCCGGAAATGGCGCCGGCAACCCGCACGTCAGATCCGGAACGAGAAGTCGGCTGGTGTCCGCGGATTCCTCGGATCGGCAAGTTTCCGCAAAACGCCCACCCCGTAGATCGGCAAGTCCGAATCGGCTGCCACGGCTCGGGAGTGCTATATGGGTTACCGGGAGGTAAGCGCCGTGGCGGGTGGGATCGGCTCGTAGTTTCCGAGTTGAAGAGAACTCCGGTACGCTTTACACCCCGCCCGCGCTCTCGGCCTTCATGAGGCAGTGGCTCTCGCCGCTGGCTTGAACACCGGCCGCCAGCAGGATGCGTTGCGCTTCGGCGATCTGGCGCTCAATTAGCTCCAGGTTCTCTGAGACGCGCGGATCCGCCGTGCCGTCGAGGACCATGCGTAGAAAAAACGCGCAGGTTTCGATGGTGCTGAGCGGCTGCCGCAGGTTGTGGACGAGGGTGGCGATGACGGCGGATTCCGGCGGAATAAGGCTCATGCTTGGGGACTCGCGGGAAGACGATTATAGCAGGAACCCGACGGACGAATCCGGCCGCCCCGGGCAGCGGCCGGATGCTGGAGTACAGCTTACGCGGAGGCTTCTGAACCTTGTGCTACGAGCTGCCGCGCCAGGCTGACGGCGGAGATGGCGTTTTCGCCGTAACCGTCCGCCCCGATCTGGGTGGCATACTGCGGCGTTACCGGAGCACCGCCCACCATGATCTTGATCTTGCCCCGCACGCCGGCATTGGTGAGTGCCTCGATGGTGGTTTTCATGGCGGGCATGGTCACAGTCAGGAGAGCCGAGAGGCAAATCAGGTTGGCGCCCCGCTCCTTCACCGCGGCCACAAACTTGTCGGGCGATACGTCTGCCCCCAGGTCTATCACCTCGAACCCGCCGCCTTCGAGCATCGACGCTACCAGGTTCTTGCCGATATCGTGCAGGTCGCCCTTCACCGTGCCGATGGCCACGCGCGCCACCGGCTCGCTGCCTTGCGCCGCCAGCAGCGGCCGGATCAGTTCCAGGGCCCCCTTCATGGCGCGCGCCGAAATCAGCAGTTCCGGCACGAAGTACTCCTCGCACTCGAACCGCTTCCCCACCTCGTCCATGGCGGGAACCATGTGATTGGTCACCAGGTCGAGAGGGTTTACGCCTTCGGCAAGCGCCTCCTTGGTGACTGCGGTCGCCGTCTTGGCGTCGCCGTCTAAAATCGCATCGTAGAGTCTCTTAAGGTCAGTCATTAATGCCTCGTATCGCGCTTCGTGATTCCATTGAATTCCCGGACGGCGTCGATCATCGCCATTATATTCCGAACCGGGGTGCATGCCTGGACGTTGTGGATCGAGTTGAAGACGAACCCGC
>DATMXP010000057.1 GCA_035561515.1 Terriglobales bacterium
GGGATGTACGCGGGGCTGAACGTGGTGGCGACGTTCGTAGTGTTTCTGAAGCTGGGCTGGATTTCGGTGGCGTGCGTATTCCTGAGTTACTTCTGCATGTCAATCATGTTCCCGACGATTTTCGCGCTGGGGATATTCGGCTTGGGAGCGCGGGCGAAGAAGGCTTCGTCGTTCATCGTGATGGCTATCATGGGCGGCGCGGTATTGCCCAAGCTGATGGGATATGTAGCGGACCAGTACGACATGTCGCGCGCGTTCATCGTGCCGATGTTGTGCTTCGTGGTGGTGGCGCTGTACGGGTTCAACTGGCCGCGCTTGAGCAAGGCGGAGTCGCTGCACGGGGTTCGGGCCACGGGGGGACACTAAGGGGGACAGTAGATCAGCGGCTGCAAGGGCGTTTATCGTTCCCGATCCTCGCTGATTGTGCCATGTGGAGGCTGGATGCTTTCGCTGTTACAAGATCGTTCACAGTCGACCTGAAGCCCTCGGCACCTTTGAGCGGGAAACCCTATTTCCCGTGGCACTTTTTCCACTTCTTTCCCGAGCCGCAATGGCATGGGTCATTTCGCCCGATCTTAGGAGCCGTTCCCGCAGCGGTCTGCTTTTTCGGCATTACATCCCGCTTCCGACGTTTCCTTATCATTTCCAGCGTACGGAAGATGGGCGGGTCCTTCACGCCTTCCGGTATAACGACATCATCGCCCAGGTGTATACCAATCACATCGGGGTCATGCTCCGGGATCTCCCAGGCCGGGCGGACGTTCAACTGAGAACAAAGGACTGCCAACCCAAAGGCAACGTCGGGCTCTGGCTCCTTTCCTCGTGCGTGACCGGCAGCCAATAGATATTTCCCTCTTTCCGTGAACGCACGAAGGAATCTGTCGAGATTTTCTGATGACGTGGGTGTCACCGTTAGCACCCGAGAAACCATCACCACATGGAAACCAGCCCTGGCTGTTTTCCATCCATCGTTTGTTCCTACGATGACCCTGTAATGGCTGGGGTGCCGTCGGTCAATGCCGGTGATAATCGAAACTCGTAGCCTGCCGGTCTCATCCTTCGCCCCGATCTCGTCCCGCCATTCCGAAAAGATACTCACTCCGGCATCCCGATCTTTGAAGACGAGTGCCAATATCGGTGGTATGCGAGGCTCTTCATATACAACGAAGCCCGCACCCCTCCAGTTCGCCCTGTCCCACAGCGGAATGTTTATCAAGGAAATGACCTTGCGATCTCGGTGCTTTAAGGCTTCGGTATTGAGCATCTCTGCGGGCGGATCGCCGGCACCGAAAATGAGCGGTCGATCAGACTTCTTACTTTCATCAGTCGTCGATCTAACGAGCCATGACTCTCTTCTCCGTACCGGAAACTCCTCTGCATCGCCCACCTCCCAGTCGTCCAGCCGAAGCCTCAGCCGATCACCGAGAACGTTGCCAACGGCGAGCCCGGATCTCGTCAGCATCATCGCGCGACCCATCGCCTGCTCATCCCGAACCAGTCCCTCGAAATACGTCCGATCGGCGGGCAATGCCAGCTGGAGCGTGATCGCTACCACGAGCTCGACAATGAGATCCTGCGTCTTATCCAAATCTACATTCGGATCGGTGGAATATCGTAGTTCGATAACGTGCTGGTCAGCTAGAATAGTCCACTCGAATGGAGCGGATTGATAATCCACGGGGATAATCTTGACGCGGAACTTCGGAGTATACGGCAGAAGGTCCGCATCCAAGCTGGTAGCAAGAAAGGACTCAAGTGCAGCGAGGATCGCTTCTGTCAGGAAGCGAGGTCTGTTCTCGTTCGGCAACTCCACAACGACCTCACAGCCTAAAACGCAGGAGTGCAATTCGAGCTTCCGGCCGTTGAGAAACTGCGGTGCTGCGGCGAGATCGCCATCATCTACTTTCTTCAGCGCCCCCGTAAATCCCGCATGGATGTCCTCAGCGGTTTCGACATCAGAAAAGACCTGACCGGCGCGCAATCGGTCCTCGTGGCCGAGCAGGTAAAGTAGCGCTGACCATGCAAAATCCAGTCGCAGGCGTTTAAGGACTGCTGGCAAGCGCGTCGTGTACTTGAGGTCGAAGAAATCGGTCTTGAGCAGCAATACCCCGAGGACGAAGTCGATGTGGACCCACTCCTCAGCCATTACCTCGCGCTCTGCCGCGTCCAGTCTGACGGCATGGCCGTATAGGCCCAATGATTCGATAAAAGATAGAATGAAAGGTATACGGCCCAACTGCATCTCAATCCATGCCAGCCCGCATAGGCACGAGTAAGCTTGGCGGGTCACCGTTCCTTCCGTCCAGAATTCCTTTAGCGCCTGACTCGCCGCGAGAAGCATACTGGCCCGTGCAGCCCAGAAGAGTCCCGCTCGCTCGTATGCCCGCGCGCACAACGCCAGCGCACCCACGAAATCCTCTCGGCACTCCCGAAGCGTCAAACGCTGCTGCGCCCGACCCAAGAGCCGGATCGCCTCATAGGGCTGGCCCGCGTCAAACTTCTGTGCCCCGCGCCGCAGCAGCATGAGCCCTGCCGTGGCGCTGCTGTCGCGCTCCTGCGCAATCGGCACGGCGACCTCAAAGAGTTCGTCAAACAAATCGCTCTGCGGAAATGCTTCGCCCAACTCCATGAGCAGATCGATGAGTGCCCGCGCCGGAAATTCAACAAGCCCCTTGCTGATTTCAAAAATATCTTTGAGTTCCGCGAGCGCCGCGGACAGTCGGTCCTTATCGCCGAAAGACAGAACCATGTTCATGAACACCTGATGTGCCCATGCCTCCAGCGCCGCGTTTGGCCGGGTCGCGTCGTCTCGAAAGCGCTGGAGTTCCTCTCGTAGCACCGCCGTTCTTTCATTGAAACGTGCTTGCTCAGTGCTGATATGCTTTTCGGCGGCAGCGGTGTAAAGCAGTTGCCAGAGGTTCTTCAGGAGTTCTACATCCGAGACTTGCGGACGGCCCGTTGCCAATGATTCGACATCGCCATAGACGCTCAGGAATGCGGGGTAATCCTCGTACCACCAGTAAAGAGTCCACGCGCGGTTGTATACGATACGAAGCTGCTGCTGGCGAGTCCCGTGTCGCTCGGCAATTCGTATCGCACGCTCGAAGCGGCCCTCAATCTCAATCCGCGGACGCTCCAGAGATCGCGCGAGGAGCGTTGCTTCGAGGCAATCCTCCACAAGCTGGTACTCAATTCCCTTGTAGCGATCGAGATCGGCGATTTGGCGCTCCAACTCCTCGAGTTCAGCTTCGCGGCGGGTGTCGCGCGGGCCTTTCTTGACCTTCGGAGCCAACGGCCGCTCCAAGTCGAGCGTCTCTATCGTGAGCTCTTCACGATGGTTTGCAAAAATCTTCTCAAGAATCCACGTTCGATCGAGAATATGGACCGCGAAACCGTACTGCTGCCGAAGCGCATCCTGCAGTTCCCCACGTTCTTTATCAGGTACGTACCGGCTGGAAAGGAAATAGACACGGGTGTAGCCGCGCTGCGTGCCAGCGATGCTCGCCAAATCAGACTTCAGTTTCGGCTTCCAAGCTTTCTTGGTGCTGAACGCGAACGCCCAGCGCTCGGTCGCCGCCGGTTGGGCGTTCGCCTCGTACCAACGAGCAGCAATCTCTTCGGCTACTGGGTACGTTTCGGTATCAACTTTGCTGTCGCCACCCCCCGTAGGCCCGGTTTGCGGTACGAGGTTTGGGCAGATTTCCTTCTCGGCAAGCCTGCGAGCGAACCTTTCGAATACCAGCTCTTCCTTCCGGCTTGTGAGCGTCTCCAGATGATGATCAAGCACGGCACGGTCGAGGTGCGCCCGTTCGCTGATCTCGGTATCTGAGAACAAATGCGGGTGGCGCGCGCGCATGAATTCTGAGGGGCGGAGGCCGTTGAGATCGGGCCTCTGCTTTCCAGCCGAGGTTTGCAACGGAGGCGCGTCGTTCGCTTGTTGCATGTTTCACTTCTCCCTTGCAGTTCGTGATTTCCGCCCAATACGGCGTGCCACAAAAGGCGCAATCTGCGCAACTTATAATTCTGGCGCAGGCTCTCGCTCGAATTCCAGCGATTTTTGCAAGGAGCCCATTCACGCATTACAGGCCACGGTACGAGCTAACCAACCGGCCATATTCAGCTTCCGCGAAACAGTAGCGCGACGGTAGCCGTCCGAAGGCGCCCCCGCAGCGGCCAGGTCTGGTCAGTCAGCAACGGGAGAAGTGCTGCAAGCCCCGGGAATGCGCTCCATATCGATGTAAAACGCACAACCCACAACTGCGGCGCACAATCCGCCGCCGGTCGTTCGGGATATACTTGCGGAACTTGGAGGGTACAACGATGTCATCA
>DATMXP010000058.1 GCA_035561515.1 Terriglobales bacterium
GAGCGAAAACATCACGCCAAATGCCCATTTTCGCGAGATCAAAACTGGCGGTTAATTTCCCGTTAAGCTTTTCATTTTCAACTTCGTTCCAACAATTTCACTGCCCATTTCGTCAAGTGCCTTCCCAAAAAACAAATGCCCGATGCCGAAGCATCGGGCGACCTGCAAAATTTTGCAGTTAAGCTGACATTGCTTTCGTTTCCTCAAGATGATGGAAACGAACACTCACCAGTTTGGAGACGCCGGGTTCCTGCATTGTGACGCCATAGAGTACAGGTGCAATGCCCATCGTCTTCTTGCTGTGGGTGATGATGATGAACTGCGTATCCGAGGACATCTCCTTCACCAATTCAGTGAAGCGGCCGATATTCGCCTCATCAAGCGGCGCATCCACTTCGTCCAGAATGCAGAACGGGCTCGGCGTGTATTGGAAGATGCCGACCAGCAGCGAGAATGCCGTCAAAGCCTTTTCACCGCCGGAGAGCAGGAGCACGTTCTGAAGCTTCTTGCCCGGGGGCGAGGCCACCACATCGATGCCGCTTTCCATCGCATTCTCTTCGTCCGTCAGCTTCATGAAGCCTTGTCCGCCGCCGAACAACTTGCGGAAGGTGACCTGGAAGTTTTCGTTGATCTTCGCAAAGGCCTCGGTGAACTTCTCCTTCGAGATCTGTTCGATTTCCTTAATGGTCTTTTGGGTGTTCTCAATAGAGTCGAACAGGTCCTTGCGCTGCGTTTCCAGAAAGGTATGGCGCTCGCTGGTTTCCTTGTATTCGTCCAGCGCCATCATGTTCACCGGACCCATCGCTTCCAGCTTAGCCTTCATCTCCTTAACGGTTTCGTCTTCGAGCGTGAGGTTTTCGCCGGTGACGATCTGGAGAGACTCGTCAGCGAGCAGTTCGGTCGGGATTACGCCAAGCTCTGCGACCGACGATTCCGACATGTGGGTCGCGTCGGATTCCAGTTTGGCAGCCAGCGCGGAGACTTCACCGCGGCGATCACGAATCTGGTCGAGGGTGCTTCTAGATGCCTTCAGTTCTTCTTCGATCTGTGTCAGACGGGAGCGAACCGACTCCGATTCCGTCTGCAGCTCGGTTACGCGCGCATCCAGACCCTCGCGCTCACCCGCCAGTGCAACTAGTTGTTCGGCGATCTGGACGTTCTCGGCTTCACGATGCGATTTCTCGGCCGAAGCAGATTCCGCCTGGGCCTTGAGCGACTCCAGTCGTGTGCTTACTTCGGTGATGATCGATTCGACGCGCTGCAGAGTCGCTGCCGCCGAACGCCTGCGCTCTTCAAGTCCAGCGACCTTGGCCATCATCTCGGAAGCATTCTGGGCTGCGGTATCGCGGGCCGCACGCAGCGTTGCGAGATTCTCCTGTGCCGCTGCGATCTGCTGTTCAATTTCGGTGCGTTGCTGCTCTTTCGCGGAAAGATCAGTCTGCTTCTCCGCGATGAACTGTTCGCGTGCCGACCTCGCGGTTGCCACCTGCTGCAGTTCGCGTTCGTACTGCGACAGACGCTGCCGCGTACGCTCCATCTCACTGTCGAGCTGGCGCAGCATATGGCCGCTGGTCATCGCCTGCTTATCTGCTTCGCGCTTGTCCGCTTCGAGACGTTCCAGCAGGGATGTAAGCTCGGCGATTTCCTTCGCCAGTAATCCGGCCCGGCGCTCCTGCTCCCGCAACGCCATTTCCAGGTCCTCGACCTGCTTGGCGATCACGCGCAACTCGCGCTTCATGGCCAGAGGGCCTTCGGCACGCTGCTTGCCGCCGGTGACGGTTACGTTGTGGAACGATTCGCCGTTCTTCGCAAGAAAGAACGCGTCCGGGTTCTCGAGCGCCAGTTCACGCGCGACGTTAGGATCGGGAACGATGTAGCCGTTACCCAGCTTCGGCAAAATCACTTCCAGCGACTTGCCGAAACCGTCGAGTACGCGAATGCAGTTCTTCAGTGGCACGATAGTGTCGTGGCGCGCAGCGGCAGCCGCATGCGCCGATTCGTCAACACTGAACGAAAACTTTGCCTGCGCGTCGCTGGGATGGACCAGGAACGTGGCACGGCCGTCCACGTCGCCGCGCAACAAGTTCATGCCGTAATCGGCGGCGTCCCAGGATTTCACGACAACGAAATTCAGTTCGTCGCGCAGGAAGTCGTCCACCACGTGCTCGTACTGGCCTTCTACTTCAAGGAAGTCGGCGAGCACACCCACGGGAGCGCGGCTGCCGTCGAGCGCACCTGACTGGAACAACCGACGCACAGAGTCCGTCGAGTAACCATGCTCGTTGATAACCGCTTCCAACGATGCTTTTCTGCCCAGGGCCGTGGCGTATTCCGCGCGGAGGCCGTCGAGATGGCGTTTGCATTCCACTTCTTCCCGACGCTTCTGTTCCAGCGTTTCGCGCGTGGACTGAATCTGCGACGTCAGCGAGTTGACCCGCTCCGACGCCGATTCAAATTCCATGCCCAGTTGTCCACGCTGGCCGCCAAAAGCTTCTATCTGTGAATTTGCGCTTGCAACTTCTGCATGCAGACGGGCTGCTTCGCGGTCGTGTCCCGCAATCTGTTCGGTGGCCTTCGCGATCTCGTTACGAACCGCACTCTCATTCGCGACAGCCTGCATCACCTGCACGCGACGCTGTTCCTGTTCGCGCTCAACCTGCTGCAGTGCCGACGCCGCCTCTCGCGCTTCTTGCTGGCGTGCTGCCGCATCCTGCTGGGCTGCCGCTACATCACTGGCCGCTGTCGCAAGAGTCTGGCGGCTGGCTTCTACTTCCTGCTCTAACTGTCCTTTGCGATCGATCGCGGCCGCAATGTCGCGATCTGCGGTCTCCATGCGAGTGGCAAGTTCCACGCAGCGTTCTTCGTTTGTCTTCTGTCGCGACTGGGCGCGGTCGCTGTCGCGGGTGATCGTCGCGAGACGCTCGCGGGTGGTCGTCGCCTCAGACTCGATGTCATAACCCCGCTGCGTTCGCTCGGTGTGCTCGGCTTCAAGTACCTGCACCGCTTCGGTCTGAATCTTGATCTCTTCCGAGAGCTTCGTAAGTTCTTCTTCCAGGCTGGCGCGGTCGCCCTGCAACGCTACCCATTTGCTTGCCAGCACCACGCGGAGCTTTGCGCGCATTTCGTCGCGCAGCTTGGCGTAACGCTCGGCTTTCGCGGCCTGCCGCTTCAACGAATTCATCTGGCGGGTGACTTCGTCGAAGATGTCATTCAGGCGGCTCAGATTCAACTTGGCTTCTTCCAGCCGCGCCTCGGCCAGACGTTTCTTCGTCTTGAACTTGGTGATACCGGCAGCTTCTTCGATGATCGCCCGTCGGTCGGTCGGTTTGCTGCTCAGGATCTGCCCGATACGCCCCTGCTCGATGATGGCGTACGACTCCGGCCCAAGACCCGTGCCCATGAAGATTTCCTGGATATCGCGGAGACGGCACAGTTTGCCGTTGAGCAGGTACTCACTCTCGCCCGACCGGAACAGGCGACGCGTGACGACGATCTCGCCCTTCTTGAAATTGTTGCGATGGAACTTGCGCCGCCGGATCTTCAGCACCACTCCGGTGGGTGCTGTTTGAGCGGCTTCGCTCTTTGGCTCGGCATCCACTTCGGCGGTTCCAGCCTCAGCCGAGGGAGTTCCAGGTTCTGCCGCCGTTTGCGCGGCATCAGCCTGTTGGGGAACCGCTCCTTCTACTTCTTCGACCTGCCCAGGCCGGACTTCTTCGATGTACTCGTCCGCGTCCTGCTCCGATTTCGTACGGAGAGTCGCCTCGTCCCAGTCTTCCTGCGGAAGGTCGTCCACCACCTCGATTTCGGGTTCAACGACATTGCCGCCGTCGTAGGCGTCCGGATCGATCAGCGTAAGAGAAACCTCGGCCATGCCCATGGGCTTGCGGTCGCGAGTGCCCGCAAAGATCACGTCTTCCATGCGCGCGCCGCGCAGCGACTTGGCCGACTGCTCACCTAAGACCCAGGTGATTGCGTCTGAGATGTTCGACTTTCCGCAGCCGTTGGGGCCAATGATTCCGGCCACACCTTCGCCATGGAACTTGAGTTCGGTGCGATCACAGAAAGACTTGAATCCCAGGATTTGAAGCTTCTTCAGCTTAAGCAACTGATACTCCTTCGCGCCGTTCCTCGGTACCGGGGTCGTAACCCAGGGTTCGCAACAAATCTAGCCACCATGTTTGCATGGGTCAAGCAGATAAACACCATATATTGGGGCTTATCTGTTGAAAACGCAGTATGTTGCACCCTCTTTGCAGCAAAACGCCGGTATACACGAACACACGCTCATTCACGGGAGAAAAAAGGAGGAAGAGGAGAGGCAACAGAGCTAGCTAAACTGTAGCGCCGCTGGTGCAGAAATACAAGGTCACACCGGAGAAATAACGGCCAAATTCAGGTCTATGCCCGGGCGGTCGACTTCGCCCGCTCGCGCTTGTACCGGGCCTTCATCGTCATCAGCGCGAAGCAAAGCAACATCGTGATCGAGTTCGACAGAATCATCGGCCAGTTGTCCAGGATTAGCCCGTAAATGAACCACAAGCACAGGCCCGTCTGGAACACGAACAGCCAGGCCCACGACAGATCTTCGCAATGTTTGGTCCGGAACGCCCGAACAACCTGCGGAACAAACGACAATGTGGTCAAAAATCCTGCGATATATCCGAAGAGTGCGATGTCCATAGGGGCTAAGATTCGATGTTAACAGCAATCCCGGAGGCGTCTTGTGAGAACTGAACGTTACTTTGCCTTGTTGTTGATCTTATTGTTGGCCATCTTGGCCTTTCGTCCGATGACCTCGCCCGAGCCCGTTAAGGCACAGGACGCTCCCCGTGCCTGCGGACTGTATTTCGAACCGGGCGTAACCACATTGCGCGCACCCGGAGGCGAACGCCAGGCGTTCGGCAAAGTGGCATACGACACTTGTTCCGGAAAAGTTTGGGGATTTCCGACCGGGAGCAGCGCGCCTTATCCGATGGATACAACGAATCCAGCGCCGACAACCTCCCACCCGATTTACCTGGGCAGGTTTGCCGTGGAGGCTACGCAGAAATAACTATTCGAGCCCAAGAGGATGCTTCTCGTCCTCGGCTTCTTCGATGGGATGACGCTCGTGCCATTTGCGCAGTCCGAACGCGATCAGAAAGCCAAGCGGGATACTCGCCACCAGAAGCAGCAGAATCCCAATGATCGCTGCAACAAGGTTGAAGTTCTTGGCGGCAATGAACAGCGCAAACATGCTGGTTATATTCTAGAACGGAAAGGCCCGGATTGAACCCCGGGCTTCTCCGTAGTTCCGAATTGGGAGGACGGTTCTAGCTTCCCGTGTACATCGCGATCACTCGCTCAATCGCCCGCTTGCACACGGAACAGAACTGGTTGTGCCGCGTGAACATAATGCAGTTCACCTCCGGACGGTAGTACCCCTTCGCTTCGTACAATGCACCCTCGAAAGCTCCCACCTTTCCGGCATACTTTTCAGCGCCTAGCATCTCGTCTTCGTGCTTCAGTTCCTCGGCAAACAAGGCGTCCATCTCCGCTTCGGGACGGTTCTGCGCCCTGATCTCGCGCCGGCGCTTCTGGATGGAATGCGAGTACTGCGAGAACGCCTCTTTGTTCCACGGTGTAGGTAGCGGAGTGCCGGGCGAAACCATGTCGGCCCATTTGAAGTCCTTCTTATCCAACAGGGCAGTCACGTTCGGGTCCCAGGGCTCGATCCTTTTAGTCGCCGGAGCATAGGAAACGTCCGAGGTGTAATACTCGTCCCCGAGTCCGGCGAAGTGGTGTCCAAACTCGTGCACGAATACGTACGGCGACCATCCGCTATCGGCCGCTACAGTCGAGTACAAGTTGAAGATTCCGCCCCCACCATAGGTGTTCGTGTTCGTGAGGATCTCGACCACGTCATACGGCGCGAACTGCGCGATCGTGCGGAACGCCTTGTTGTCGAACGTCAGTACGTAACGCTCCGAATCGAACGCATCATATGTCGCTCCCACCGGCGACTTCCGGTAAATGCCCGTGGAAGGCCGCGAAATGCCCGACTGTTCCGCCGGAGGACAAAGTCCCCATACATTGAAGTCGGCGCGATGTTCCTTGAATGGCGACGTCGAGAAGAGAATGTCCATCAGTCGGCGTGCGTCTTTCTCGAACTTCGGCATTTCCGCCGCAGTGTAGCCGTCGCCGAGAATGAGGAAGTCAACCTTCACCGTTGGATCTCCCGACTTCTGCAACTCGATCAGGTTCGCCGGAGCCTTCATCGTCGAGCGATCAATGAACTTGTCCTTCGGATCGATGTTCACCGACCATACCTCGTGAAAGGCCATGAGTTCGTCTCGCTTCTTCAGTACCACCTGTACCGGCTTCTCTGGAGCAGGGAAGCGCAGTGACTCGGAGAACGTGCGGTTCAGAGTCTTGGCTTCGTCGGTGGTCTCCCACTCGCCATAGATCGAAGCGAACCCCCGCGAGTAAAGCAGCTTATTGGAAGCGCGGTCGCGCACCTCGAAGATGTACTTGCCGAGATTGCTCTCGTCGATCGGTTTTGCCGGATTGCCCGGGAAAGGCAACGGCTCAAGCACAACTTGGTCGAAGCTGAACATCTCCTGGTTGGCGTTGCCGGTGTGAAAGTAGTCGAGGCGCATCGTGCGCGGAACATTGGTGGCGGCAGACATCGCGACCGTAGTAAATAGAACGAACAACGCAAGTTTGCGGATCATGGCGAAGGAATTGTACTAGGCAAAGACTCGGAAGCTAAGTGGGGAGGGATGAGTGAATTGAGAACGAGTGGCGTGCCGTTGCCGTTATCTCCTTCAGTTTGCTGCAAACGCCACCTTCGCCATTCCCACAAACGCTTCTGCGGTAGGCGTCATCGGCTCATCTCTTCTACCGAGCGCTATTTCCGTGAATGCATCTTTCGCCACGATTCTTCGAAACACCACGCCCGGTGTTCCCAACTTCGCCACGCAGGCCGGGGCGATCGACACACCCAGTCCCGCGCCGATCAACCTTATTGCCGTCGGCCATTGAGGCGCTTCCTGCACCACCTGCGGACGGAATCCTGCGCGCTCGCACACGCCCATCGTCCTGTCATAAGCGACCGGCCCCATGCTTCGCGGATGAAAGACGAACGGTTCTCCCTTCAGCTTCGCGATCGAGATACTCTGTTGGCTCGCCAGCCGATGTCGTGCCGGCAGAATTGCGACAAATGGCTCTCGCATAAGGCTTTGGATTACCAGGCCTTCCACTTCGCCCGGATCTCGCAGGAAACCCAGGTCCACCGTTCCGTCCCGCAAATGCTCGATAACCTCTGCCGTAACCATCTCCATCAGTCGAAGCTGGACCGCAGGATATTCGCGCCGGTACGACCTGATCACATCAGGCAATGACGTGAGCATCGCTGAACCCGCAAACCCAACTGTCAGGTTGCCAATCTCTCCCCGGCCCACCCGGCGGACCGCATTCAAATCCTCTTGTACTCGGGCAAGCGTTCGCCGCGCGCGCTCGAGCAACTCGCGTCCCGCAGCCGTCAGCGCCACCGATCGGGAAGTGCGCTCGAACAATGGGTGCCCTAAGGTTGATTCCAGGTACTTGATCTGCTGCGACAACGGAGGCTGCTGGATGCCGAGCCGTGCCGCTGCGCGCCCGAAATGAAGTTCCTCGGCGACGGCTACAAAGTATCGGAGATGTCGAAGATCAATATGATCCATATATCAATCAAAGCAATCAATATATTGGACGTGTTCTCTGCTTTTGTCTATCGTTACCTACAACGGTGAGGAGGACGATGTGGGAGCACAACCGCTAATGCGCGAAGAACCATCTGCCGAGCCAACGGTTCGCCTTTTTCGGCCCGGAGATGAAGCGGATTTCCGCCGTCTCAACGAAGAGTGGATTCGCCGCGATTTCAAGATCGAAGAAAAGGATCTCGCGTCCTTTGACGACCCGCAGCACAAGATCATCGACGGCGGCGGCCAGATATTCATGGCAATGCTCGACGGTGTTGCGGTGGGCTGTGTGGCCCTTCTGAAAATGGACGGTCGAACTTATGAGCTCGCGAAGATGGCCACCGACGAGTGTTTTCGGCGTCGCGGCATCGGGCGAGCCCTTATGAATGCCGCTATCGCCTGGGCCCGCCAGCAGAAAGCCCGCAGGCTCTACCTGGAGACGAACCACGTGCTTACGCCGGCTATGAAATTGTACGAGTCCTGCGGATTCCGCTACATCCCGAAGGAGCGCCAGAAGCCCTCGCCTTACGTCCGCTCCGACGTGCAGATGGAAATGTGCCTTGAGCCGGAGTGGGTGCAATACATCTAAAACAAAAAGACCCGATCTTGCGACCGGGCCTTTTTGGAGTGTCGTGTTGTATTACTGATGTGCCGTTGGCCCTTCTGTGGCCGCGGGCGGAATTGCTGGTAGCGCCTGACCTTCGGGCAGATCTTCCACGATCTCCGGCAACGGCTGCTCCAGCGCGATAGCCAGCACCTGGTCCATGGTGTCCACCGGATGGATCTTCATTGCGGTACGCAGGTTTTCCGGTACCTCGGTCAGATCCTTCTCGTTCTCCTTCGGGATTATCACTTCCTTGATGCCTGCCCGCATTGCTGCCAGCAGCTTTTCCTTCAATCCGCCGATTGGAAGAATCTTTCCGCGCAGCGTGATCTCGCCCGTCATCGCAACCTCGCGGCGCACCGGAATCTTGCTGAGAGCGCTCGAAATTGCGGTGGCCATGGTGATGCCGGCCGATGGGCCGTCCTTCGGAATCGCGCCTTCCGGCACGTGCACGTGGATGTCGCAGCTCCTGTAGAAGTCGCGCGGAAGTCCCAGCGATTTCCAGCGTGAGCGTACGTAGGTCATAGCGGCCTGCGCCGATTCCTGCATCACGTCGCCGAGCTTTCCAGTCAGGATCGGCTTGCCGCCCTTTCCTTCTACGACCGAGGCTTCGGTCGTAAGAATCGAGCCGCCTACTTCCGTCCAGGCGAGTCCGGTGACCAGGCCAATTTCGCTCTTCTCATTCGCCAGCGTGTCGCGGAACTTTGCCACGCCGAGGAATTCTTCCACCATCTCCGCCGTGACCGTGACGGTGTACTTCGCGTCTTTCACCACGCGACGCGCGATCTTCCGGCATACGTTGCCGATTTCGCGTTCGAGGTTACGGACGCCAGCTTCCCGCGTGTAGCTGCGGATGATAGTCAGCAGGGCATCGTCCGTGAACACAGCCGATTTTTCTTCCAGTCCGGCCTGTTCGCGTTGCTTGCGGACGAGGAACTGTTTGGCGATCTCCAGCTTTTCTGGTTCGGTATAGCCGTGCAGCCGCAGCACCTCCATGCGGTCCTGAAGTGCCGGCGGAATCGTGTGCATCACGTTCGCGGTGGCGATGAAGAAGATCTGCGACAAGTCGTACTCGACGTCGAGATAGTGGTCGACGAACATGAAGTTCTGTTCGGGATCGAGGACCTCGAGCAGCGCGGCCGACGGGTCGCCGCGGAAGTCCATCGACATCTTGTCGACTTCATCGAGCATGAAGACCGGGTTCTTGGTGCCGGCCTTCTTCATCATCTGGATGATCTGGCCGGGCAACGCACCGATGTAGGTGCGCCGGTGTCCGCGAATTTCCGCTTCATCCCGCACGCCGCCCAGTGACATGCGCACGAATTTGCGGCCCGTCGCCTTGGCAATCGACATGCCGAGCGAAGTTTTTCCCACGCCCGGAGGTCCAACGAAGCACAGGATCGAACCCTTCGGGTTCTTTACCAACTGGCGCACAGCGAGGAATTCAAGGATGCGTTCCTTGATCTTCTCCAGGCCATAGTGATCTTCGTTCAGGATTTTTTCCGCGTGTTCGATATTGCGGATTTCTTTCGATTTCTTCTTCCACGGAACCGCGAGCAGCCAGTCGAGGTAGTTGCGGGAAACGGTGCTCTCAGCCGACATCGGCGGCATGGCTTCCAGCTTCTTCAACTCCTGCAATGCCTTCTCATGTACTTCCTTCGGCATGCCGGCGTTGTCTACCTTCTTCTTGAGTTCGTCCCACTCGCTCTTTTCGCCGCGGCCCAGTTCCTTCTGGATGGCCTTGATCTTCTCGTTGAGGTAATACTCTTTCTGAGCACGCTCCATCTGCCGCTTCACGCGGGTCTGGATGGCGCGATCCATGTTCAGCTTCTCGATTTCGATATCCAGTACATCGGCGATACGGTTCAGTCGCTCAGCCGGATCGAAGATCTCCAAGAGTTCCTGCTTCTCTTCGATCGAAAGCTGAAGGTTCGCCGCGATGGTGTCCGTCAAACGCGACGGATCTTCCATCCTGACGGCGGCAATCATCGTCTCGTAGTTCAGTGACTGGCAGAGCTTCACGTACTGCTCGAACAGCGATGTCACCCGCTGCATTGCCGTCTCGATCGGCTGCGTCACTTCAGTGGTGTACTTCACCGTGCGGACGGTCGCTTCGAAGTAGCCGTCGGTGTCCACCAGTTGCAGTATCTTGCCGCGCTCCACTCCCTCCACGAGCACCTTGATGTTGCCGTCGGGGAGCTTCAGGCTCTGCACGATATTGACGATCGTGCCAACCTGATAGATTTCGTTCGGCTTCGGTTCATCGATGCTGGCGTCATGCTGCGTCGCCAGGAAAATTTTCTTGTCCCCCGCGAGCGCCTCTTCAAGAGCGCGTACGCTGGACTCGCGGCCCACCACGAACGGCGTCATCATGTACGGGAAGATGACGACATCGCGAATGGGCATCATCGGAAGCCGCTTGGTATCGAATTTCTCTTTGCCTTGGGTCAATTTTCACCTATGAAACTGCGGCGAAAGGTGCTGCGAAAAAGCAAACCTCACCGGTCATTCGATCTGTTTCCATTATATAGGCCGGAAAGGAAGTGCAACGGCCCAACGGTAACATTCGGACCTGCACATTCGGATGTTACCGCCCATCGCAGGCTAGTGCAGGTCAGTGTGGATATCAAGCGAGGAAACGCCTGAGTACATAGCACGCGGGGAACTCGCTGAAGTGCACAATCTACCTTCTTTGATACGTGCCCATCACCTCAGCCTGCGCGAGTATGTGACCCTTCATTGCCTGCTCCACCTGCTGCTTCGTCGCACCCGGCCTCAGTCCAAGTGCCGTGTCCAGCGCGTAGAGCTTGAAGAAGTACCGGTGGGTCTTTCCCGGTGGTGGGCACGGGCCTCCGTACCCGATCTTCTTGAAATCATTTATTCCCTGCGTGCCGCCGTTGGCATGATCGGTTTTCGCGACGCCTTCCGGTAGGTCATGTGCATTCGCGGGCAGATCGTAAACCACCCAATGCACCCATGTACCTATCGGTGCGTCGGGATCATCCGCAATCAACGCGAAGGTCTTCACGTTTTGGGGCGCTTCCGACCACTTCAGGGCCGGAGAAACATCGGTGCCCTGGCATGTATATTTCTGCGGGATCCCCTGCCCATTAGCGAAGGCGGAACTCTCAATCTTCATACTTCCTCCATGTTGCTGCGCGAACAATGGAACTGCCAACGATAGCAACGCGATCAGGAGTACTTTCTGCATCCCTAAATGCTACTCCCAAAACAAAACGGCCGACGGCGGTTGCCGTCGGCCAGAATTAGGAACTGTCGGCGCTAATCTTTTGATCCGACGGCATGTTGTCCGGTGCGCGTGCTGCCTTGTACCGGAGCACGCTGGTCCGTCCACAGGCTCCACGTCGCGCCGTTCGAGCCCACCGCCACCCCGTTATAGTCGCCAATGAACCGGGACTGGTAATTGCCTGCAGCTGGGTTGGCCGCGAACCATCGCGAATTGCCCACATCCGACAAACCCGAGTCAACGCGAACCTTGTTGATCGTCGGTGTTCCGTTGGAAGCAAACGTCACGTGCGAGACCGAAAACCCGTATTTGCATTCATTCTGTCCCGCGGAGTACGCGCGATCCATGTAGCCCACATCTACCCGCCCTGTTGGGGCAACAGCTACCCACGGATAGAACTGGTCATTTCCGGCATTATCCACGGTGACGACCGACCACGTTGCTCCGCCATCGGTGGAACGTCCGAGAAACACGTCTGTATTCGTGGCAGCAGCACTGCCATTGCGATTGTCGGCCCATACTACGTACACCGTGTTGCCGGTCGGGTCGCTGGGATCAGTCGCCGTATTGCCCTTTACGCTGTAGCGGAGCTGGCAACCAGTCAGGGTATCGCGCCCATCCACGTTCTCCGGGAACACCGCGTAGTCATACAGCGTGTCGATCCGCACCGGATTACTCCAAGTCTTCCCGCCATCCGTGGACTTCACGATCATTGCCTGGTTCTGGTCCGACGTGTTGAAGTTCTCGAAGCTCACGTACACGGTTCCGTTAGCAGCCGTCGCCGGATAGGAATCCTGGTTCAGGTCACACTCGTTCGGTTGTCCGAAGTATGCAGCGGAGCAATACGGGCTGAATCCGCTTATGGCCATCGGCTTCGTCCAGTTGTTCCCGTCATCGGAATACGACAGCACGATCGGATATTGAATGAAACCGGCTGTTGGACTGAAGAACTGGTTGAATCGCGTCCACGAAATGTAAACGCGATTGCGAAATGGACTAGCCGCCCCGGCATCTGCGGCAATGAATTCCTTGTCGTTGAAGAGGTTTGGGCCATAGCCGACCGATGGCGTAATAGCAGTTTGACCTCTGGCAACCGTGATCGGCTTCGTGTAGGTCAATCCGCCATCGTCCGAATACGCGACTACCACGCTGGGTCCGGTGTAGCTCCCGCCGGGGCCTTCATGGTCAGCGATATTCGCAAAGTAAATTCGGCCGTCTGCATCGAATGCGAGCGCCGGGTCACCCGTGAACTGGTACGGAGTGATCGGGGGCAGCACCTCGCGCCAGGTATTCCCACCATCAAAGGTGACCGACGTCGCGCCCACTACATGGGACACCGTCGTCGCTCCCCGGTATTGGATCAGGTACGAGTGATATCCGCCGACAGCATGGTTCGGATCGTTCGGATTTACTGCAATCGTCGTTTCGTTATGCGGGACCTCGCCATCACAATCCAACAGCATGTCGCCGGTGTAGATCGAAGGCTGGGTGAAAAGGGAAGTGATGCAATTGAAATTGGGAATCGCTCCCACTCCGCCCTCGACATCGGTTCCTAGTTGCCAGAAGTCGTAGAAGCCAGATGGACGGGGGCCGGGTTTCTCGGACGGGTACCGGTCAGCCGCGATCGCCAAGGCTGCGAATGCGATCACGAAAATGAGTATGGCTAACTTTCTAAACATGGGTTCCCCCTGGGTAAGTTGTTGATTCACGTTCGTGGGGTCGAACAACGGTTTGCCGAACGGCAAAGAGGAGGTCACTTCTACACCACTACACAATGATTCTCAAGCGCTTTGACCTGCCGAAAATGAAAAAAGCCCCTGATTTAGGGGCTTTTCAACGGTCTAGCCGATTGCTAACTTGCTTGTTTTTCAGCAGTTGCCAGTGAGATGTCGCGTTTTTCAACCATTTCCTGCGTAACCTCAAAGTCTTTGACTTTCTTCTGGCTCGGGAGGTGATACATCAGGTCGAGCATCAACTCTTCCAGGATCATACGCAGTCCGCGGGCGCCGACCTTCCGGTTCAGTGCCTCGCGCGCGATGGCATGAAGCGCGTCATCCGTAAACTTCAGGCGTACGTTCTCGAACTCGAACAGCCGCTGGTACTGCTTAATGATCGCATTCCGCGGACGCGTCAGGATTTCCACTAACGCGTTCTCGTCGAGATCGTTCAAAATCCCGACCACCGGCAACCGTCCAACAAATTCCGGGATCAATCCGAACTTGATCAGGTCCTGCGGTTCCGATTGCTGGAGCAATTCGGTATCGCGCCGGTTCGTTGTGGGCACTGGAGCTTTTTCGTCTCCCCCCGTTCGGAAGCCCAAGGTCTTCTTTCCGACGCGGCGTCCAACAATCTTCTCTAACCCGACGAACGCTCCACCGCAGATGAACAGGATGTTTGTCGTATCCACTGGGGTGAATTCCTGGTGAGGATGTTTCCGTCCACCTTGCGGCGGCACATTCGCGATCGTTCCTTCCAGGATCTTCAGCAGTGCCTGTTGCACGCCTTCACCGCTCACGTCGCGAGTAATGGAAGGGTTCTCGTCCTTGCGGCCGATCTTGTCGATTTCATCGATGTAGATAATGCCGGTCTGTGCGCGCCCCACATCGCCATTGGCCGCCTGCAGCAGCTTCAGGATGATGTTCTCCACATCCTCACCGACGTAGCCGGCTTCGGTGAGCGTCGTCGCGTCCACAATCGCAAAGGGAACATCCAGCATCTTCGCCAGCGTCTGGGCGAGCAGGGTCTTGCCGGTACCCGTCGGACCGATCAGCATGATGTTCGACTTCGCCAGTTCCACGCCGTCGTTCCGCTGCCGGTTCATGTGAATACGCTTGTAGTGGTTGTAAACGGCGACAGCGAGCTTCTTCTTGGTCTGGTCCTGCCCAATCACATACTGATCCAGGAACGCTTTCACTTCCTGCGGCTTGGGCAGATGATCGGGGGCGGCAGCGGCGTGCGTTTCGCTTCTGTCGTCTTCGAGAATGGAATTGCAGACTGCGACGCACTCATCGCAGATGTATGCCCGCGGATAGTCGCTGGGCGAAGAGATCAATTTGGCTACTGCGTCCTGAGACTTGTGGCAAAACGAGCAGCGCAACAGTTCGTCAGATCCAGATCGGGATTTCATGCCGCTCCTTCAATCTCACCCCTAACGCTGTTTCCCGGTCTTCCGCTGCTCTAGCCCTTTGAAGACCGGGCAGGTGGCGCTTAGTTCACCTGTTCGAACTAGCTTCCGGCCTTCGCGGCCATCGGCTGAAAGATGATGTCGTCGATGATGCCGTATTCCTTCCCTTGCTGGGCATTCATGATGAAATCACGCTCGACATCTTTTTCTATTTTATCCAGCATTTGGCCCGTATGCCGCGACAGTATCTGGTTCGTCAGCTCACGCATGCGAAGGATCTCGCGCGCATGAATGTCGATATCCGTAGCCTGTCCTGACAGTCCGCTCATCAACGGTTGGTGAATCAGGATCCGCGAGTTCGGCAATCCAAACCGCTTCTTCGGAGCCCCCGAGGCCAGCAGCGTTGCCGCCATACTGGCTGCCTGCCCGATGCAGATCGTCATCACGTCCGGTTTGATGTATTGCATCGTGTCGTAAATTGCCATGCCCGCCGTTATCGAGCCACCCGGCGAGTTGATGTAAAGCTGGATATCTTTCTCCGGGTCTTCCGCCGCCAGGAACAGCATCTGCGCGATGATCAGGTTCGCAACGTTATCATCGATCGGCGTCCCCAGGAAGATAATGTGGTCGCGCAACAACCGGGAGTAAATGTCGTACGCGCGCTCCCCCCGCCCCGTTGTTTCAATCACCATTGGTACTAACATTTGCACCTGCCTGTCTTTTCCACTGCTGTTCGGTGATTTTGTTCCACCTTAGCGTGTTCCACCAGAAACACAATAAGGTGAGCTACTCAGTACTCTCGTGTTACTGAGTGGCCCGGTTGTACACCAGATCCATAGCCTTGTCAGTACGGATACGGTTACGCATACGGTCGATGGTCCCGTCCTTAATCAGCTTCTGACGAAGCGCTTCCACCGCCTGCTGCGACTGTGCCGCCAGGATCTGCACTTCCTTCTCCACGTCTTCGTCCGTGACTTCGATATTTTCCTTGTCGGCGATCTTCTCCAGCAACAACGCGACCTGTACTTCCTTCTTCGCCGCGTCTCTCTGGCCGGCCCGCAAGCGAGCGAAATCCATCTTCCGCATGTCTTCGGTCTTCATGCCTTGTTGAGCCAGCGCCCGAAGTCCGCGTTCCAGTCGTAGGTCAATTTGGTGCTCCACCAGTGCTTCCGGCACGTCGATCGGATTCCGGCTCAACAGCTCTTCCACCAGTTTGTCCTTGGATTCGTGCTCCGCCTGGTGCTGTTTCTCCGACTCCATCCCCTCGCGAATACGTTTCCGGACGTCATCGATGCTGGTGAACTCCGCTCCAAGCTCTTTAGCGAAGTCATCGCTCAGTTCCGGCATCGACTTCGTCTTGATTCCGTTCACCTTTACCCAATAATCGAAGCTCTTGCCGGCCAGCCGCTGGTCCGAAAAATCGTCCGCATACTTCACCACGAATGTACGCTCGTCTCCGGCGTTGGCTCCGCGCAGGTTCTCCGAAAATTCCGGGATCGTGTTTGACCCGCCCACTTCCACCATCACATCGTCCATGGTGACGGGTTGCCCTTCGGCTTCGCCCTGCGGCGTACCTTTAAACGCTACCGAAGCGAAGTCGCCATCCTGGATCGGACGTCCCTCCACAGGGTTATAAGATGCGTTCTGTTCGCGCAGATGATTGAGCGTTTTTTCAACTTCTTCGTCAGTCACGCTGACGTTTGGCTTTTCAATCTTGATCTCGTGATAGCCCTGCACTTCGAAGTCCGGCAGGACCTCGAACTTAGCCTTGAACTTCAGCGGTTCGCCTTCGTGCAGGTGCAGGTCGGTAACCCGCGGCTGCGACACCGGGTGTAAGCCCTGTTTTTCCGTTTCTTCGCGGAAATATCGGGGAACCAGTTGTTCCACCACTTCGGTCTTGATGTCTTCCGCGAAGCGCTGGCGCACCACGGTCGCCGGCACCTTACCCTTGCGGAAACCGGGCAACCGAGCCATCTTCTGGAATTTCTGGATCACGGCTTCGGTTTCACGGTTAACGACTTCGACGGGAATTTCTACGCTGATTTCGCGTTGTGTTGAACTTGTTTTTTCGGGAGTTTCGGTTTCTGCCACTGAGTGTCCTTACTATTCGATTCAGCAGCACTGGAATATGCTGCAACCTATCGAATATAAGAGACTAAGAGAGGAACGGTCAAACCGCGCAACGCCCCTGTGTCGACCATTCAATCTGCCGAATTACTGGAAAGGACCAACGTATGTTTGTCATTGTGTGGGAGTTCCGCGTTCGCACCGGATGTGAGGCAGAATTCGAACTGCATTATCGGCATGACGGAACATGGGCGCAGCTCTTTCGTCTCGATCCCGCATATCAGGGAACCACTCTATTGCGTGATCCCGTGGTCCCCGGGCGCTATCTCACCCTCGACCATTGGGAGAACTCCCAGTCTTACGACAGCTTCCGGCAGAGCTTCGCTCAGGCCTACGCCGAAATCGATGCAAGCATGGAACACATGACTGAATCTGAGACGAAATTGGGAGTATTTGAACCGGCGTGACGTCCATTTGGGGAATGGACGAGTTTTCCTGGTTGGGGGCTCCTCGTTTCAGAACACAATTTGTGTTCCGAATATGCCAATTCACCCCATCTTGTTCCGGCGTGGCTGGACCTACTCTCCGACAATTTGAAGCATTCTCTCGTGAACGCTCATTCGCATCGCTCGCACCGCTGGCGTGATCGCCAGCCTAAGGCTTAATTCGCCCTGATGCGCGGAGGTGTCTTCCTGCGGGGTGCGTCCCAATGCGTGCTTCACATCAGCGACGGTCGCGTTGTCGATGCCTTGCGAGATCATCAACACGTCGTTCGCTCCAATCTCGATAACCACCAGCCCGTCGCTCGTATTGAAGCGCATGGCGTAACGAACCCGGCAGTTCGAATCCGTCTCGCACTCGCTGCCTTGTGGGATTGCCGAATCCAGTAACTTTGTCCGTTTCAGCAGAGCGGCCTTGTAAAGTTCGGCGAACCGTTTAGCTGCCGAATACGTCTTCCAGCGAGACACGTACAGTACTGCCAGGTCCGACGGAACCACATCAGCGTCCGCTTTATTCGCTGCCGATGGCTTCTTCACCGCGACGTAGGTACCACCGTCCCACTGTGGAGAAATCGCAAATCCATCGTTTTCGCGCCCGTATTCCGTCGACATCAATCGGACGTCCAGTTCTCCGATCGAACCCGAGTCATACACCTTGTAAGCCGGTTCGAGGACATCCGTGATATTCGGTAGCCGGTACGGTTCCGTGCGCGTTCGTGCCAGGTATGCCTCCGGCTGAAGGATTTCGTGCGTGTCGCGCGGCGGACGATCGAAAACTCCCGCAAATGCCGCTGCGGTTCCTTCTTTTTTCAGAACTTCCAGTTCGAAGGCAAAGCCGTCGTAATACGGAAACATTGCCAGATCCTTCAGGATCTGCGGAGCGTTCTGAAATTTCAGTGGCGACTCGAGTTCCGACGTCAATTCCGCCCTGATTGCATCGATACGGTCACTGGAAGTTCCCAACCTTCTGCCCGTTCCACGGACCAGATAATCGTAGTAGACGATCATCGCCTGTCCTTCAACGGCGGCGGTTCTCGCCTCGGGCTCAATCGCGATGTTCTCAGGTGCTGTATTGAACTCCAGGTTTTCGGTCCTGCCCGGGTCCTTCCACTTCAGCAGGTTGTAATTCTGGTCCTGTAGCGCGTGAGTCAGTTCGTGTGCCATGACTGGGCGTTGCTTCCGGTAATCCACCCAGTTCAGCAGGTACATCACCTTTTCCCGCGGATCGTAAAATCCGGCAAGGTCGCTCATGATGTCTTCGGCCAGGAACTTCGACATCCGGAAGTCCGCAGGTAGCATTCCGAACTTCTTCAGCACCATTTCAGCGTGCTGGACTTTTCGTGCATGATCGCTGTTGCGCAGTCCGTCGGCGAAAAACTTCTCGGCCTCCGCCTTACCAATCAGTTTGTATTTCACTGGCTCACGGCGGGGAAGTTCGGAGTCCTCGCTCGCGAATTTCAGGATGTTCTCAATCTCCTGAAACAGGACCTTCGCGTCCTCTTCATTCACCATGATGTCCGGCTTCTTCTTTGCCTTTAGCGTTCGCGCATAATCGGCGAGACTCTGTTGGGCATCTGGGCTGGGTTCCGGCGTTTCTTGTGCATCTGCTATAACGGCGGCCGCGAATAGGAGCGCGATACCTGCCACGAAGTTGAGAATCGTACGCATTGCTGGACTCCGGGGAAATGCTGCGAAATCGAATGATAAGAGTCCTTAGTTACCTGCAAAAGTTCCGGATGACTATGCACTTGAGTAATCCATGGAGTCTTTGAACTTTCACTTGCCTTTTTGCTCGGACATCTCTGTCCCGCGAATCATGTATTCTCTTCAGCGATGGCGAATTGCGTTCAATGTGGAAGGGAATTGCCGTCCTTCTCCTTCGGCGATCAGACGGATGTCTGCCGCGAATGCCGCGCTCAGGCGCAGTCCGAAGCTGAGGTGCATCGCGATAGCAGCCCAGAAAAGCCCGCCGAAGTGGATGCCCAGGGTCCGCCGAAGGGCTTCCTTTCAATGGCGCGTATGTTCCCCGTCACTTCCGCGATAGTTGCGCTCAACACCGCCGTTTACCTCGTCTGCGCTGCCATCAGCTTGAAAACGGGGCGTGGCAGCCCCATGGACTTCGACACCGAAATGCTGGTTCGCTGGGGTGCCGATTATGGGCCGCTGACCTTCGGAGGCCAGTACTGGCGGGTGCTCAGTTCCTGCTTCCTGCACGGCGGTCTCATCCACATCGCCGCCAACATGTATTGCTTCTGGGATTTCGGCCGGATTGCCGAACGCGTTTACGGGGAGCTTCGTTACCTGTCGATCTATGTCCTGACTGGGATCGCCGCCAGCCTGGCGAGCCTTGCCATCCACCCGAGTAATGTCAGCGTGGGAGCGTCGGGCGCGATCTTCGGAGTAGCTGGCGCGCTTGTACTTCCTTTCTACAGCAAGCGTCTGCAACTGCCCGCGCCTGCCATGAAGGCCATGCTTCGCAGTCTCGGCACCTTCATCGTCATTAACTTGTTTATCGGGGCAGCGGTTCCGGTTATCGACAACTCCGCCCACATCGGCGGCCTTCTCTTCGGACTCGCCCTCGGCGCGCTCTGGACTTGGCTGCGAGTAGCTCCTCAGGAACTCAACTCCACGGTCCTCAAGGTCACGGCCGTTGGCCTCATTCTTTGCGGCGTTGCCTTCGTTGGACTCCAACGCTTACACGCCGACCGTCTTCTGGCTGAACAGGCTCTGTTCGACTTGGAACGTGGCGATCTTGACTCGGCCACCAGGCGGGCGAGGCGGGCCATCGAGACCCGGCCCAAGGACCCAGTGCCCCACATCGCCCTGGCCGAGGTGTATTTCCGCAAGTCGCAGTTCGCCGACGCCGCCCGCGAATACCGCGCTGCCCTCGACCTCAAGCCCGGCAACGGATATTCGCTCGCCCAACTCGGGGCCTCTTATGTCGCCCTGAATCAATGGAGCGAGGCCGAACCGCCTCTGCGCGAGGCGCTAAAGCAGCAGCCCAACGACGCCGAGGTCCTGCTGAATCTGGGTATCACGCTGGCCGCCACCAATCGCACCGACGAGGCGCTTCAACAGGTACGCAAGTCCGTTCAGATCGACCCAGCCTCCGCCCGTGCCCAATTCACTCTCGGGAGACTCCTCCTCAAGACCGGCGAGAACCAACAGGCGATGGGGGCGCTTCAAGAAGCCGTCCGCCTGGCTCCGAACGACGAGGTTTACCGCAAAACGCTTCGCGAAGCCGAGTCACGAGTCACCAACTGATCTGCTTCTCCCGATTCGGGAATCTGGTCGTCAAGGGGGTCACGTGATTCCTTTTCCCTCAAAATATAGAGAACAAGCAAAATAAAAAGGTCACTGCCGTGGCATCTTCACCCGAACGAACCTGCTATGCTGAATAAGTAGGTGGTGAAGACGAACCCGTCTCACCACCTTTCTTGTTAGCCGTGAAACCCGGAACAATGCTTAGATGACAATTTTTGTGATCTTTTCATTTAACTCTTTTGTTTTCATCGCAAATAGAGAGATCACACCAGTTAAGCTATTGATTCCAAAAGAGTCATAGGGGGAGGGGGGTAGTCGTTGTCTGTCTTGAATGTTCTAAACAAGGAAGTGATTGGCTGCCGGCTCTGTCCGCGCCTAGTCGAGTACCGTGAGCGCATCGGACGCGAAAAACGTCGTGCCTATATGGATTGGGACTATTGGGCCAAGCCTGTCCCTGGCTTCGGCGACCCCAACGCCCGGATGCTCATCCTCGGACTCGCCCCTGGCGCCCACGGCTCCAATCGTACCGGTCGTCCATTCACCGGAGATCAGTCCGGCTACTTCATGTATCCGATTCTGTATCGGACCGGGTTTGCGTCCCAACCCAACGCCACTCACGTCGACGACGGCCTGAAACTGATCGACGTCTACATCACGGCGCCGGTCCGTTGCGCCCCGCCGGACAACAAGCCCACCCCCGACGAAATTGCTAACTGCGCTCCCTACCTCGATCGCGAAATCGCCGCGTTGAAGAACTTGAAGGTCGTGGTCGTCCTCGGCCGGATCGGCTTCGATGCGTATCTAAACTACGCCAGGCGCCAAGGGGTGATTCAGCGAAAAACGGGCTACGTATTCGGCCATGGCCTGAACTACACCATGCCCGATGGACGAGTCCTATACGCGTCTTATCACCCGTCGAATCAGAACACCGCGACGGGTAAGCTGACTGAGGCAATGTTTACGGACGTATTCCGAGAAGTGAAAAAACTGCTCGTCCGGCTCTGACCTACGCGGCGCGGCTGGACTCTCGCCATTGCAGGTACTCGAACAGGCTGTCGGCCCATTCATCTGCCCGGTCATTCACGCGGGCAGCGCCGGCCAGAAACAGCAACAGCAAGCCAAGCGAAGCGAAATAGAAGAGTAGAAACATGAAAATCAACATCGGGGCCCTACCACACTGAATGGGATGCGTCCCTGTGACTTGGGGCTGTCAGCGCCGTAATCTGGCGTTAAAGGCTCGGTCCATGGTCAGCACTGCCACCCATTGCCCACCCTGGCTCCGGTGGAACACAACGTGCCCCTGAAGCATCTCAGCGGTGACCTGCGGCGGCAGATCGACGTGGTATCCGAAATAGCGTTTTTGCAGGGTTTCCCAGAAGGGAAGTCGAATCAGAAGACCGTGTGGTTCGTACTTGGTCGAGAAGAGAAACGCCGCATCGTAGGTGTTGGCCGCCTCACGTGCCGCCATGATCTGCGTCATTGAGAAGTTCTCGATCGCGACAATTTGGATCGGCTTCTTGACATATCCGAGATACGGTTTCGTCAGTTCGTCTGAACCTGGCCATGCCGTGAGCACGCGTCCCGCCGGCGGATGTTGTTCAAGATATTGAGCGGCCTGCTGGTGCAGTCGAACGAAGTCGGCGTAGTTGAGGTTGTCCTCCGGTGCGAACTGATACGGCGGGTTAATGACCAGCCCAAGCGCAAACGCCAGGCAAACGACACCGACGAACGCTGGCCACCACGGCAGCCTTCGCCACAGAGTTGAAACAAAAACAATGACCACCAGCGGATAAACCGGCAACAAATAGCGCGCAAGCACTGCTCCGCCGACAACCGAAAGTGCAACTAAATACGAAAGCAGAACGACGAGAAAAACCATCTGCTTCGGAATCGTGATCCGCTGGCGCTCCGTGGTGAATGATCCGCCACCGTTGCGCTCAGGTGATTCGAGTGAAATCGGTCGCCGCGTCATCGCCAGCAGCGTCGCGATCGTCAACACGAACATGTTCATGTAGCCGAACGCCTGCCACAACCGTTGTGCCAGCGCCGCAAGGAAGCGCACCGGATGTAACGTCGTTGCAACGTTGTATCGCACGAACTCGGGATTGCCGAAGATGACACCCGTCTCGTGATGGTGATATGCAAACCAGATTGCGAGCGGGCAAACGCCAACCAGCAACCACGCTGCGCGGATCAGGCTCGATCGAAACAGGAACAGCTTGCTCCAGCGCGACTCGCGCGTGGCAATCCCAAGAAGTTCCCAGGCGCACAGCGCGAGCGGCGCAAGGATCGCCGTCTCTTTCGCGAGTCCGGCAAGCGCAAACCAGAACGCCGTCGCCGGATAACGGTCGCGAACATACGCTGCGAGTCCCCAAAGCGTGAAACCCGCGGCCGCCATGTCGAGATGCGCCATCGTGCTCTGCGCGAAGAAGACCGGAAAGATCGCAGTAACAACTACGGAAGCAAGCGCGACCGTGGAGTTCGCGACCTGCCGTGCTAGATGAAAAACGCCGGTGAGCGTGAACGTCGCCACGAGCAGCATCGCAACGCGCGTCACCGCCGCGTGGTAACCGAAGATCTTCCATGCAGCCGCAAGCCAGGCCATTACGAGTGGCGGATGCGCGTTCGTCAGCGTGGAAGTTGGAATGAACTGAAAGTGCTGCCAGATGTCGCGGCCTGCCGGAATGTAATATCCCGCTTCATCCCAAAAATAGGGTAGCCGTAACAACGGAATATGCAGCAAAAGGATGGAAACAAAGATCAGTCCGGCGATGACCGGCAGTCGCTCCCACCACAATCGTGTGGGAGCGCTTGTCAGCGGCTTGGGAAAGCGCAGAATCTTCGCCGTGCGCTGCATTTTTGGTTAGTTGATCGGGCCGCCTACTGCCATGCGCGGATCAAGTTTGATCTCGCCAAAGGTTTGCTCGTAGTTGGTCACGTTCTGCTGAAGGATGGTCATCAAGGCCTTGGCCTGTTGCGGACTTAGATAGATTCCCTGGAAATTGCGGATCTCGACTTCGTTCTCGACCTGCTGTTGCATGGTCCCGAAAACGAGGAAAAAGTCCCAGACATTGACACGGACCTGGACACTATTGGCATAGCTCTCGCGGTATCCCGGTTCATTGACCAGCTTGATATTAGGTTGATTCGGTGGATTTGGCATAAGTCAGGCGTCTCTCTCGCTTTGAATAGAAAAGAAGATATTACCGGAAATTGCTGAGCCTGAAAGCGACACCCGAGGAAAAACGAGAATCGCAGGCCAGCAGCGCTAACGAGGTCGGAAGGTCATGTGCATTCGAAGATGATTGAAAAGTCAGGGAACTCGTCATGGCTGGTGTGGACCTCCGAACCATGGCACAATTAACGAGACACACAGATCCAAGTGCGAAAGTGGCGGAATTGGCAGACGCACCAGACTTAGGATCTGGCGCCGCAAGGCGTGGGGGTTCGAGTCCCCCCTTTCGCACCAAAGTCTTCCGAGGCCTGTTCGATTGAGTTGCTCATGACACCGTGGTACCGAACAGTGCTCCAATCCCTGCCGTTGCAGCCATCGCCAAAGCTCCCCAGAAGGTGACTCGTCCGGCGCCAATCCATGGAGAAGCGCCTCCTGAACGCGCAGCGAGCGCACCCATTCCAAACAGGCAAATCAGTGATGCAGCGGGCACTGCGAAAACGATTCTGGCTTGTGCAACCGACACCACAACTAAAAGTGGTAATGCCGCACCCACCGAGAAAGTCGCTGCGGACGCCAATGCAGCCTGAATAGGACGTGCGAGAAGGTGTTCTGAAAGTCCAAGCTCGTCACGAGCATGCGCTCCAAGAGCGTCATGCGCCATCAATTGCAGGGCGACCGTCCTGGCGAGTTCCGGCTCCAGGCCCCTCTGAACGTAGATTGTGGCAAGCTCATTTTCTTCAGCAGTCCGTTGCGTGGTCAGCTCAGTGCGTTCTAAAGCCATATCCGCGCGTTCCGTGTCGGCCTGCGAACTGACGGAAACGTATTCACCAGCCGCCATGGAAAGTGCGCCCGAGACGAGACCCGCTACACCGGCAAGCATGATTTCGGATCGCTGTGAATTCGCCGCTGCGACGCCCATAACCAGGCTTGCCGTTGAGACGATCCCATCATTTGCTCCTAGGACAGCGGCGCGCAGCCAGCCAATTCGTTCTGACCGATGTTGTTCACGATGTATTCGACGCATGGTCGCAGTGCCTTTCTATTTGGGATTACGCCACTCTCCTGGGTGTACTTGGGGTGATGACTTTGCTCAATTCACGAAGCCACAATACTGAGCTAGCTACAGTGAGGCAAAACACCCAATCACGAAAACTCAAGCTCGACGTGGAAAAAGCACGCTGTAATACAGGCATGTATACCGCGGCGGCCTGCATCGCGAGTGACAAGAAGATTGCAAGCCATACCCAATGATTGCGGAAGATGCCGTGAAACGCGCTCTCGTTATCAGAACGAGCATTTAGGACGTTGAACATCTGGAATAAGACCAATGTCGTAAACGCCATAGTTTGGGCATAAGTCATGCTTCCTGAGCCATCGATCAGCCCTCCTGGAAGACAAGCATCCAGGACGAACAACGTGCCCGTAGCCATCACGGCGCCTACAAAGAAAATTCCCAGCCACATTTGTCTTGTGATCACCTTTTCGCCGATCGGACGGGGTGGCCGGTTCATCACACCGGGATCAGAGGGATCCACGCCTAGCGCAAGGGCGGGTGCCCCGTCGGAGACGAGATTGATCCAGAGGAGTTGTGTTGCCAGCAGCGGCAAGACGACGGCATTGTTATCCGCTCGCAAGCCGATGACCTTGGCGAGCAGAACGCCGAAAAACATCGTCATCACTTCGCCGATATTTGACGACAGCAAGTACCGCAGAAATTTTCTGATATTCGAAAAAATGGAGCGTCCTTCTTCGACCGCCGCGACGATGGTTGCAAAGTTGTCATCGCCTAAAATGATGTCGGACGCTTCCTTCGAGACATCGGTTCCGGTGATCCCCATGGCAATGCCGATGTCGGCCGTTTTCAAAGCTGGCGCGTCGTTGACGCCGTCTCCCGTCATAGCCACAACCGCGCCGCCCTGGCGCAACGCCTTCACGATTCGCAGCTTGTGCTCAGGGTTCACGCGTGCGTAGACGGAGGATTCTGTGGCCGTTCTGAGCAGCGTCTCTTCCGACATTGCCCCAAGTTGAGCTCCTGTAACCGCTCGCTCACCGCTACCCGCGCCCAACTCAAAAGCGATCGCTTGCGCAGTTTTAGGATGATCTCCGGTGATCATCACTAGACGAATCCCGGCGCCTTGAGCGCGAGCAACGGCCTGTTTTGCCTCCTCCCGCGGAGGATCGATCATTCCGACGATTCCGGCAAACACAAGGTCGCGTTCAACACTGCTGTCGAGCAGTTCACTTTCCGTATCGCTGGGCACGGTTCGGAAAGCGATTCCGAGTGTCCGCAATGCCTGGCTCGCCAACAGTTCATTCGTAGCCAGGATCTCCTTGCGCCGGGCGTCGGTTAAGGCTCTGCGGTTTTCTCCTACAAGTTCCTGTGAGCAACGCGCGAGAAGTATGTCGGGTGCACCTTTCGTGAAAACCAGGAGGCGCTCCTGTCTTTCGGCATCCGTATGGATCGTGCTCATCAGTTTGCGCTCGGCTGAAAAGGGAACCTCGCCAATGCGTTCGAAACGCGCAGCCAACGTTTCAGCTTTCAATCCTGCTTTTCGAGCCGCAACCAGAAGCGCACCTTCTGTAGGATCGCCTTGGATGGTCCAGCGACCATCCTGCTGCTGTTGAAGAACGGCATTGTTAGCGCGGTCTGCCGCCGAAAGTGTTCGACTCAATTCGAGGCGAAGGTCGCCTTCAACATCCGCCCCACCTTCTCGCCTCACCTCGCCTTCCGGGGCATAGCCGGTGCCCTGCATCTCCACTCGGCCGGAAGCAGTAACCACGACTCGAACGGTCATTTCATTCTTCGTCAGGGTACCCGTCTTGTCCGAGGCGATCACACTGGCTGAACCGAGCGTCTCCACCGCAGAGAGGTGACGAACGATGGCATTCTTGCGGGCCATTCTCTGAACACCAACTGAGAGGACCACTGTCACCACAGCGGGCAGTCCCTCGGGAACTGCTGCGACTGCCAGCGCTACCCCCAGGATGAGCACTTCGAAAATTGCTGAAAACCCTCTTACATCTTCAACGAGAACGATGGTCCCAATCATCACCACCGCAATCACTACCACGATGGAACCCAGCAGCTTGCCGACTCGGTCGAGTTCCTTTCGCAATGGTGTGGTCTCGTCTGGAACTTCCTTCAGCATGTCCGCGATGCGTCCCATTTCGGAATTCATACCGGTCGCAATGACCACACCGCGTCCGTGCCCGTACGACACCGATGTCCCGCTGAAAATCATATTGCTGCGATCGCCGACACCAGCCTCTTCGGTAATGGCTCCCACATCTTTTGAGACAGGCAGGCTTTCGCCGGTCAAAGGTGCTTCTGTCGTTTGCAGTGCGGTGGATTTGATGAGACGGGCGTCGGCGGGAATTGTGTCGCCTTCTTCCACCAGGAGTATGTCGCCGGGGACGATCTCCGTGGCCGGGAGCTCGCGCTGTATGCCGTCCCGCACCACGTGTGCGTGGGCTGTCGCCATTTTCCGAAGAGCAGCTACGGCAGATTCCGCTCGCTGCTCCTGGATGTAACCCATGGCGGCGTTAAGGAGCACAACCGCGAAGATGGTGATTGCCTCGTACGGCCATTCTGATTCGCGCTCATACACCCAAAGAATTGCCGAAACAGCGGTCGCGATCAGAAGAAGTACAACGAGCAAGTCCTGAAATTGTGCGAGAAACTTCCGCCATGCCGGCACCGGCTTTTCAGCCGCTACCTCGTTCTTTCCGTAGACAGCCAGCCTTTGTTGAGCTTCCGTTTCGCTCAGCCCCAACCTCACGTCGGTCTTGAACTGCGCAATGACGTCGCTGAACGGCAGTTGGTACGCAGCCCGGGCGCTACGTGGGTCAGTGTCGACGGACATTCTTTTCCTCGCTGTCGGCGCGGTTCGCATGTTACTCCGAGGCCGTGGCTCGACACAGCAGGTGCTCGGTCGAAATCGTGCGGTCAGCGTTAAAACGGCAGCTGATCTGTCCGCATAAAAACCGTACTGACTACTGTTGGTTCGGTGCCCGCACTGTAAGTACGGGACATGAAGCTCCCACGATGATGGCGTGGGCCGTGGATCCGAAGTGACTAGCCACCCGCGACCAGCCACTTCCTCTCACCCCGATGACGATCAAGTCCACCGAGTGTTCGCCGGCAATCTCCAAAACCTTCGTCGCAGGCCTTCCTTCGGCGATGAGCACCTCTGTGCTGGCGCTCGGAGTGGCCTGGTGCGGAATAACTTTTTCCAGTCTCTCGGCGAGCGACGCGTGTGACAACTTAAGGTCTTCTTCGTTTCGAACATGAAGCAGAATCAGCCGAGCTTTATGGCGTCCCGCTAATGACATGGCGTAAGCACCTGCTCGCCGCGAATCTTCCGAAAAATCGCTGGCGTACAGAATGTTGCGTATCGCGACCTGCTTCCTGGCGGACGATGCCGGGCCTACAGTTAAAACTGGACATTCGGCATCACGAACAATCTCTTCCGCAATTGATCCAACGGTCAGCTTGCGAATTCCGCTTCGTCCGGTTGTGCCCAGGGCAACCAGGCCGATGTCATGCTCTTTGATCCAACTGGGCATGACTACTCCGACATCGCCTTCGTGCAACAACGTCTTTGCCGCAACACCATGGTCCTTGAGTTCGGTTGCGAAGGAGTCGAGCTTCTTCTGTGCGCCCTGCCGAACCTCCTCTTCCACGGCGTCGAATGTTTGTGGTCTTACCGCCACATAGGTGCCGAACGGGATCACGTGTCCCACATACACGGTTGAGCCGTATTGCAGAGCAATTTCCGTCACATAGGGCAAAGACCACAACGATGCCGGTGAAAGATCTGTCGCCACGAGAATGTGCTTGAAGCTGATTGCTGGTACGCTTGCCGCCGTAGACATGACGTGCTTCTCCTCCACTGACGCAATCAATTCCCTGAGAATGGGTAACGGCGTCTACTGTGTCGCAGGTACAACTACAACGCCTGGTAAAGGAGGGCAAACGCGATACAGACCCCTTTTGCTAGAACCTCAAAAACGCACTGGTGCGTCTGCCGATTCCGCCATCTTCGTACTTGGATCTGTGTGTCTCGCCAATTGTGCCATGGTTCTCAGCGGCACACCAGCGAGCTGCATTCGCGGCGATGTAGCGGCATCAAGACAAAAAAATGCCGGACAGTTTTAGGACGTGTCCGGCATTCACATTTCGAGTTACTGCGATTACTTTACTGGGGATTGTTGCTCGCTGCGCGGGCTTCCTGGAAGCTTTGGCGGACCGAAGCCAAAAATTCCTGCGAAAGCCGCGGCGGATTGAGTTCGCCGCTCAGCGCGAGGCGGAATGGCACGTCCTTGCCGTAGAACGCCACCGTGGTTTCCTCATCCGGCCGAATGGCTGCGCCGCTCAGGTCGAGACCCGCGAAAAGACCCCGGGCTCTTGAATACGTAAGCACCTGGGCCTGAAGCTTGTAGTCGGTATTGGCGGACGCCTGGCGTCCAACCGGTCCGGCTGCTACGGAGCCTTCTCCACCGAGCTGGAACTTCGAGCTAAGTAGATCTTGCATGCCCTGCGCATTCATGATCATCATGACGACATCAACAGCCTGTGCACCGATCTGCGCGCCCCAACTGCCGCCACTGATCGTGAAAAACGCCGGCGCGCTCCAGCCGTTGTTGGTACGGCAAGTGGCCACGCCGCGACCGTGCTTTCCGCCGATCACAAATCCGCCCTTGATCATGGAAGGCACTACGGCAACGCATTTGGCGTCTTTCAATACGAACTCAGGAATACCGTCATCGGGTGCATTCACGAGCTCGCGCAAAATGTTCGCGGAATCGTTCATGCGATCCACGGCTTCAGCCTTAATACCTTCAACATTCGACCGCGCGGCAGCACCGCCCGAAGAAGCACTGTTCTGGCGTTGTGCACACCCCGTCGCAAACACCAGGGAAAGGGAAAAGAGAATCACCGCTCCAAATTTCATACCAAGCTCCACCTGTGAACCCAAAAGGTCGCGACCAAGCCTTGTTCTTGCTGATGCCGGTCGCCTGCATATGCGATTCGAGCGGACGAGTACGTGTTGTTTAAGGTGGAGCTCCTAATGCGGAATTTTGCTTAAGGCAGGTATGCAACAAACAAATCAGGGCCAACCAGAGAACCCCACCAGCGTACGTAATGCGTTCGCCCGCCAGCCAAGTCCCTGGAGCCGCTGAAACGTTCAAGTTGTGAGGGCTGCTACTGGAGCTTGAACAGCCCTTCGTAGACCCACATTCCGGCAATCACCAGTATCAGTGTGCCGGAAGCGGCCCCAAGTATTCGCATGGGCATTAGAGTTTTATCCATGCGGGCATGGATCTCCTCTTGCTCTTTGGCCATGTGCGATTCAGCTTCATCCAGATAAAGCTGGTCTTCCTCGTGCAAGGACAAAGTGCTGCGGTAGATCAGGAGGATCAGCAGGAGGGCAGTCAGGACGGCCCAAACGACGAGCAGCATCGTCAGCATTGACGACATGCGCCACCTCGCGTGACTCAATGGACCGGTCCCGATACTCGCTTCCCCGCTTATTCCCCACTTCGTGCGGGGACCGGGTAGGGGGGCCTTGGCCTAAATTATATGACGGTTTGCAAGTACCCGGTGTTTACCCTAAGGCAAAATTCTTTTGTGCGACGAAATCGGGGGTAAACCCATCTAAACATTGGACGTAGTACCGGGATTGAGCCGGGTGTATCCGGCAGATTCTGCTATAATTCAGCAGCAACGATTCGAAGGAGAGAGGAATGGCAACTACCACCACGCCGACCATCGGCACCAAGACTACCCCGATTAACATGACTTCGACTGCGGTCGCCAAGGTAAAGGAAATTATGGCGCAGCAGAATCCGGTTCCCGCTGGGCTGCGCGTGGGTGTAGTCGGCGGCGGCTGCTCCGGCTTCTCGTATTCGATGTCGTTCGAGAACGGCGCCGGCATGATGGACAAGGTGCTCGATGTCGACGGCCTGAAGATTTACGTCGATGCCACGTCGATGATGTACCTCAATGGCGTGACCGTTGACTACGTCGAAACGCTCGAAGGCGCGGGATTCAAGTTCGAAAATCCCAACGTGAAGAACACTTGCGGCTGCGGTTCGTCCTTCAACGTGTAACGTTTCAGATTTCAGATGCCCCGCTTGCGAGCGGGGCTTTTCGTTTACGCGCAGAGCTCTACAACAGTCGAGCCACGAGATCGTAATCGTGTGCTTCGGTAATTTCGCAACGATAGAACTGTCCGGGCTGAACGTCTTCGTGATCGCCGAAGTCGTTGATGTACACCTTGCCGTCAATCTCCGGCGCGTGCATAGCCGTGCGTCCTTCCCAAAGCAGTTCGCTTTCGCCGGACGGCCCTTCAACAAGGATGTCGAACTCGCGCCCGACCAGTGCGCGCTTCGCTTTCTTACTGATCTGCTTTTGGATGGACATCAGCTTCTTCCGACGACGTTCAATCTCACGCTGCGGGAGCTTGTCTGCGAGGTGAAAAGCCTTGGCGCCGTCCTGGTCTGAATAGGAGAACGCGCCCAGCCAGTCGAACCTCGCGGCCTTCACAAAGTCGCAAAGATCAGTGAAGTCCTGCTCGGTTTCGCCGGGAAATCCGACGATGAACGAACTTCTTAGCGTGACGTTGGGAATGGTGGCGCGCATCTTTTCAATCGTGTTCAGAAATATGTCGGCGTTCGCGCCGCGCTTCATCAACTTCAGGACGTTACCCGAAGCGTGCTGAAGCGGCACATCGATGTACGAGCAGATCTTCTCGTGCTTCGCGATTGTCTCCAGCAGCTTGCCCGTAATCTTGTTTGGATAAGCGTAGAGAAACCGCACCCAGCGCAAGTCTTCGATATCAGCCAGCTTCTCCAGCAGCAGCGCGAGGCCATCCTTCAGGCCGAGATCTTCGCCGTAGCAGGTGGTGTCCTGTCCGATGAGCGTAATTTCGCGCACGCCTGACTTCGCCAGCCGTTCAGCTTCGGCGATCACCGATTCAAAACGGCGCGACCGGAACTTGCCGCGCAACTGCGGGATAATGCAGAACGTGCAGGGATGATCGCATCCCTCGGCAATCTTGATGTACGCCGAATATTTCGGAGTGGCCAGCACACGTGGCGTCTCTTCGTCGTAGAGGTAGTTTGGCAAGTCGGCGACGGCGCCATCCCACGACTCGCGTGAGAATCGTCCGGCGGCTTCGCGGGCGTTACCTTCTTCGCGTCCGGAGAGGATCACGAACGGGGAATTACTCTGCTGTTGTTTCCGAGGCTGAATTCCCGCAGCCTGCAACACTTGTTCAAGCTCACCTGTGCCGACCACTGCGTCGACCTCGGGAATGTCCTTCTGGATGTCGTTGCGATAGCGTTCAACGAGGCAACCGGCAACGACAAGGCGCTTGGCGCGGCCTTCAGTCTTGTGCTGCGCCATCTCCAGGATGGTGTTCACGGACTCCTGCTGGGCCGAGTCGATAAAGGAGCAGGTGTTTACGACGATGACGTCGGCTTCGTCGGCGCGAGGCGTCAGCTCGGCTCCGGCGCGCGACAATAATCCCATCATGACCTCGCTGTCCACGAGGTTTTTGGGACACCCCAGGCTTACAAAGCCGACTTTCGGACGCGCTGGCAGGGAAGCGCCCTGCGATGTTTCGTCCTGCGGCTCAGTTTTGGGCTGAGGCACTACGGTGAGCGTTGGATCAGACATGCAATCCTTCTATTTTAAAGCAGTTCTGGGGATTGCGGTAAGTTCAATGAGCTTGGCGAGCCTGCAGTTGCTGTTCCTCTTTAGCGGCCTCCTGCGCTTCCTGGATCCTACCCTGTTTCTCCAGCGCGAGAGCCAGAACCTGCCGGTAACCGGGTTTGTAGGGCTTCAGGCGAATCGCCGTTCGGACGGCCTGCTCGGCTTCCGCGTACTTGCCCAGTTTGATCTGTGATTCAGCAAGGACGGCATATGGGTCGGATTCCAACTGCATGATCGAGAGTGCACGTTTCAAGTTCTCTTCGGCTTCGGCGTATTGGCCGTCGATGAAATATCCGAGACCCAAGTTATAGTATGCGGACCACGCCCGCGGATTTCGCATCACAACCTGCTGGTAGGCGAAGCGGGCTTCTTTGTAGCGATTCTTCGCCGTCAGAGCGGTACCGAGATTGTTGTAAGCGACTGCCTTGCCAGGCGCAACTTCGATTGCCCTGCTGAATAACAGCACGTCGTTAGCCCAGTAGATCTGTTGTGCTGAAGTTGCGGCGCTTAAGCCGAGGACAACAACAACTGCGACCGCGAACTGCGACGCCGAAGCGGAGAATAGCTCGCGCGAACCCCACCGGATGCGCCGAATGAGGCTCGCCACAATAATCGCGAATCCAATCGACGGCACATAGAGGTAGCGGTCATGTGCGATGTCATCAACTGCAAGTCCCGGTATGTAGAGCACCGGCAGCAGCGGAACCATCATCACTACAAAGCCGAAGATTGCCAATCGCTCTTTGGCGCGATACGCCCAGTAGAGTACCCCTGCCGTTACAGCCAGCAGCGCGAAAACAGGAAACCAAAAATTCGCCCAGGTCATTTGCAGGACCGGAGGAATGTCGTAATAAAGGCCGAGTCCAATTGGATAAACAAGGTGCTTCACATAAAACCAAAGGAGGAGAGGCGCGTTGAGAATGATCTCCGCGAGCGTCATATGGATGATCGGATGACTCATGCCTCCCAGCACCGCTGCGCGCATGGTTGCATATGCGATTGTGACAAGAGCCAAGAGCACGATCGAAAGCGCCACCGGGCTAATGTGTCCACGCAGGGAAGTTCGATGGGCGAAGACGAAATAGGCGAGCACCATCATCGGCGTCATCATTGCCGTTTCTTTGACGAGCAGGCCTCCCGCGTAAAGCAATAGCGAAGCGGCGAGCCACTTCCATTTCAGTGAAGTTTGACTGAATGCATTTACAAAGCACAGCAACGACGACACAACGAAAACGGTCATCAGAGAATCGGTAGCGCCCGATATCCACGCAACCGTTTCGAGATGTGACGGATGCACTGTGAAGATCAGGGCAGCGAATGCGCTGAGAAGAAGGTCCCCGCTAAGCTTGCGCACCAGTCGAAAAACGAGGAAGGTCGCTGCGACGTGGACCAGCACGGCTGCCGCGTGCCATCCCGCGGGATTCAACCCGAATAATGAGTGATTCACGAGCAGCCACATGGTAAAGAACGGCCGCCAATAGTTGCCGAGCACCAGGGGATTCGAGAAGCTCCATACGTCGGTCCGAAAAAGCCATGGCAGGTTATGCCAGGATTTAATCAGCGGATTGCCGACGATCTGGTTGTGGTCGTCGAAAACGAACTCGAAACGCAGGGTAGCCATGTAGAGCAGTGCCGGCACGAGGCATACCAGCAAAGGAATTAGCCATTGTTGTCGGGCTGTTTCGTCGGGCCGTGAGATGGAGGTTCCAGGTGATGCCATTCGTGAGGAGTATTGCACAATGGGGTGCTATAAAACGAAGGAAGCAGGCCGCAGCCTGCTTCCTGTTATTGGCTCGTACCCTCCCCCGAGAGGTACCTCGCCAAAGTCAATGTTACTGCAGCGGGGCAGAGGTGTCGGTCGCCGGACCAGTGGTGTTGTAGCGGATGACGCCCGACTGGTCGGTGAAGAAGTAACGCTGCCCGGTTTGCGGCGACAGGCGCTCACCAGTCGCTGTGTAGTTGGTGTTCGGGTTGTTAACCGTGGGATCGCAGGCCGTTCCCTGTCCGCCTGAAGGGGTCACCGTGAAGCTGTAACCGCTCTTCACACCGGACGCCAGAACGGAGTCGATCAAGCCTGCGCCCGTCGGGGCTCCGCCGGTACCACCCATGTTGGTCAGGGTTGTAAAGCCGCAGCCTGGATACGTGGAGGCATAAGTAACTTCAGCGGTGTTGATCGTACGGAGCGAACCGACAGCCGACGCTTCGTTAGCAGCAATACGCGAACGGAGCAGGTTAGGAATCGCGATCGCGGCGATAATTAGAATGATCGCTACAACGATCAGCAACTCAATCAGCGAAAAACCTTTTTGATTCTTCTTTGTCATCTCGAACACATCCCCTTGCTTTCGTTTTGAAATCCCTGAGTTCCCAAACTCGCCGTGTATAACGGCACGTGGCCAGCCAAAAGTCATGACTTGCTGGTTACCTTTGTTCAGAACGTGGTGGAAATCGAAACTTGCTTGTTTTGTTGAGGTTAGCTGCTGCTGGATTTTGCGACGCACACCGGGAAACTACTCTGCTCGCCGCACTTTGACACTTTCCGCCATTTTCGATGACAGATTGTGTCAAAACCGGGATTCCGGCGTTTCATTGTTCGTCTCAAAAAGTGGTTGTGAGACAGTAGGGATCTGAGACTAGCAGGCCAGAGATTCCCGGGAGATCTTCAACCCATTCAGGTTCCCAAGCACGGTCACGGCTATAGCTCCCGTCTGGAAATACTCCTGAGAAAGATGGGTGACGTCCTCGGCAGTGACGTTTTCCACCCGCTCGATGATCTCATCCATGGAATAGAAGCGGTCAAAGTAGAGTTCCTGGCGAGCCAGGTTCGACATCCGGGCGGTCGAGCTCTCCAGACTGAGCATCAGGCTGCCTTTCAGTTGGTCCTTGGCACGGCGCAATTCCTCGGCGGAAACCGGTTCCGATTTCAGCTTCTTGAACTCGCTCACAATGGACTGCACCACCTTCGGCGCGTTTTCGCGCGAGGTGCCGGCATATACGCACATGCATCCGGTGTCACGATACGGGTTCAGTTCACTGTAGATCGCATAGGCCAGGCCTTGGCGCTCCCGCACGCTCTGGAACAACCGCGAGCTCATGCCGCCGCCAAGCAAGGTGTTGAGGATGTAGGAAATGAAACGCCGGCTGTCGCCGATCGAGAGTGAAGGCACGCCGATACAGATCTGCACCTGCTCCAGGGCCTTCTTGTTCCGCATGTTGATGCGCGCTTGAATCTTCGGCTGTTCCTGCTGGAAGCCGTTTGGCCCCGGCTTCAACTGGTTGAATTTTTCCTTAACCAGTTCGACAAAGCGGTCGTGTCTCACATTCCCTGCAACCGAGATAATCATGTTGTTAGGAATGAAGAACCGCCTGTAATACTCGAACAGCAGCTCCTGCTCGAACCGCTTCACTGTTTCCTTCGTGCCCAGGATCGGCTTGCCCAGCGGATGATCTTTCCAGAAGTTCTGCGTGAAGATCTCATGGACCAGGTAATCCGGGTTGTCCTCGTCCATCTTGATCTCTTCGAGAATCACGCCGCGTTCGCGCGACAGTTCCTTGGGATCGAAGGTCGGATTCAACACGAGGTCGCTAAGGATATCGAGCGCCGTAGGGAGGTGCTCATCAAGGACTTTCACATCGAAGCAGATGCATTCCTTGGCGGTGAACGCGTCCATGTTACCGCCGACCGAATCGACCTCACGGGCGATCTGCTCCGCATTGCGATTCTGGGTGCCCTTGAACACCATGTGCTCGACGAAGTGCGAAATGCCGTTCAGTTCCGGCATCTCATGGCGGGAGCCGGTCTTGATCCATATGCCGATCGACACCGATCGTATGTGCGGCATCTCCTCCGTGAGAATCGTCAGCCCATTAGGCAGCACTTCACGGCGAACGTTGCGCAACCCTTCCATGACGAGTTCACTGGTAGCGGCTACGGTTAACCCCTCGTTGTGCAAAAACAATTCTTTCATAACCTTGCGGTACTCGTCATAGCAGATTAGAGGCTTTTATTTTCAACAACTTACGGATTTTCTGGCGAAAAAGCGCGCATCCACCCAGAAGGAATCTATAGTAAAGACAGGTAATTGGATGCATGAGGCTGCCCCCACAATCCGACTTATTAGGCCTTAATCTTCAAGAACTTACGGCTGCTGTTGTGGAAAGTGGCCAACCGCCGTTCCGGGGCAAACAGTTGGTCGACGCCATCTACCGTCAGCGTGTGGCGAATGTTGCGGATATCTCAACGCTTCCGCAGAGTTTTCGCACGTCGCTTGTAGAAGAAGGCGTGAACATCGGGTGGCCAGAGATCTTGAAGCGGTTCACTTCGCGCGACGGCACCGTGCGTTACCTGATTGGCTTCCGCGATGGAGAGAGCGTGGAGACCGTCTGGATGCCTGAAGGCGATGGCGGCGAAGCCGGCGACGGCACCGACGCATACGAAGACACCTCTGAACGCCACTCCCACGAATGGCACCGGGCCACGATCTGTATTTCGAGCCAGGTCGGTTGTGCAGTGAACTGTCAGTTTTGCCTGACAGCCAAACTGGGCGTGAAGCGCAACCTCAGCGCTGGGGAAATCGTTGGACAAGTGCTCGTCGTTTTGCGCGATCACCAGGTAGACCTCGATACCGAACGCATAAACTTGGTCTTCATGGGGATGGGTGAACCCTTTCTCAATTACGACAATTTCATGAGCGCCGTGCGTCTTCTCGTTCAGGAGGTCGGCATTTCCGAATCGCGCATGACCGTCTCCACGGCCGGCATCGTTCCTCGTATCGAGGACTTCGGTCGTGAGCCCATTCGCCCCAAACTGGCAATCTCGTTGAACGCCTCCAACGACCTGACCCGTGAAGAAGTTATGCCGCTAAACCGAAAGTGGAACTTGAAGCAATTGCTCGATGCGGCCAAGACATTCCCGCTTCGCAGCCGGGAGCGGTTAACTTTTGAGTACGTGCTGCTAAAAGACGTAAACGATTCCCGCGAAAACGCACGCGAGGTCGCTCGACTCCTCAACGGCATTCGTGCCAAGGTCAACCTCATCGCGCTGAATCCCGGACCGGACATCGCCTTCGGCACGCCGGACGACCACCGCGTACAGGAATTCCAGAGCATCCTGATTGATGCCGACATCCCCGCCTTCATTCGTCGTCCTCGCGGGCGCGACATCTTCGCCGCCTGCGGCCAGTTGAAGCGAACCGAGGAACTAGTCAGTCTCGCCTGAGACATGACACGCTGCATCCAAAGAGCAATACTTAACTAGTCATGCAAAAACGTAAGCTCGGCAGCACTCCGTATCAGATCGCTCCCCTCGTCTTCGGCGGCAATGTTTTCGGCTGGACGGCCGACGAATCGACCTCCTTCAAGCTCATGGACGCTTTCCTCGACAACGGCTTCAGCCTGATTGATACCGCCGACTCTTACTCGCGCTGGGTGCCCGGGCACAAAGGTGGCGAGTCGGAAATCATCATTGGCAAATGGATGAAGGCCCGCGGCAATCGGGGCAAAGTCGTCGTTGCCACGAAGGTCGGCTCCGATATGGGGCAAGGGAAGAAGGACCTTTCAAAGAAGTGGATCTTACAGGCCGCCGAAGACTCGCTCCGTCGCCTTCAGACGGACTACATCGATCTCTACCAGTCTCACTGGGATGATCTCGAAACCCCAGTCGAAGAGACGCTCGAGGCCTATGACGAACTCGTCAAGCAGGGAAAGGTGCGCACAATCGGTGCTTCGAATCTCGGACCGGATCGCCTGATTGCATCTCTGGAAGCCAGCAAAAAGAACGGTTGGCCGGTTTACCAAACGCTTCAACCCAATTACAACCTCTACGATCGTGCGGACTATGAATCGAAGTACGAGTCCATCGCGCAGAAGCATGGTCTTGGTGTGATTCCGTACTTTTCTCTGGCCAGCGGATTCTTGGCAGGAAAGTACCGTTCGGAAGAGGACCTGAAGGCTCGCGCTCGTGGCGCGTTTGTGAAGAAATACTTGAACGAACGCGGCTATCGTATTCTCGATGCGTTGGATGAAGTTGCGAAGGCAAGCAACGCAACTCCCGCGCAAATCGCGATTGCATGGTTGATTGCACGCCCGAGCATCACCGCACCAATTGCGAGCGCAACGTCCGTAGATCAGTTAAACGAACTGATTACTGCGACACGAATCCGTCTTGATGATGCCTCGCTGCAGAAGCTCAACCAGGCGAGTGGAATTGAGAGGCCGGCATGAACCGGCCTTCCTCTATTCTGACGTGCCTCGATTCTCTGATGCTACAGCGGTAATTTTTCCAAAAAGGCCATTCTGCTCATCATTTGGGCCCGCGGTGTAATACAGTTCCGTCGCCAACCCGCTGTTGGCCGAGTTGGCTCCGAACGAAATCGACCACAGCCCGTCAACCGCCAGCGGTGCGCCTGCCGAAGTTAGCATCATGCCTTCGTGTTTTCCCGACACAACGTTGAATGCGTGAATCGTTCCGTCGCCGAAGTTTCCGATCAAGAGGCGGTGGCTAAACCGCCCGAAGTCTCCGGGCGCCAGTGCTACTCCCCAGGGCGCGTTCAGGAAATCTCCATGTTCCAACCGCAGTAGCAGTTGGCCGGTGGGATCGAATATCGCCACAAAGCCTAGACCGGGACCATGCTCTTCGTCATTGCTGCCGGATTCGCGCTTAGCAAATGTCACCACCAGGTTCCCGCCAACGTTCTGAATTCCGAAGGGTGCATAATTCTGTGCCCGCCCATGATCCTTAAAATCAGGCTCTTTGCTGGCTACCAGTTGAAAATTGCTGTCGAATACTTCAACGCGTTTGGACTCGAAGTTGGTCGCATACAGGAAGACTCCGGCGTCGGTCTGCGCCAGGGCACAGCCTTTGTAAATCGCCTTGCCACCGCGCAGTACTTTCAAGATTGCATTGTTCCGATCCACGTTCGGGTTCCAGGCTGCAATCGTGCCGTCTTCGGTGCAGAAAAGAAAAACTGCTGGTCTGCCAGGTGCGACCTCGAATCCGGTGCTGTAGTTCCACACGGTGCCAGTTGGAACTGATGTTCCGGTCCCGTCGGCCGTCGGTATTTTCACCACCAGCGCTTGCGGCACGCCGGTCGCGTTGTACAGGCTGGCAAGGCCAGTACCGTTGTCCGCCACCCACCATGGCGACGAAGAACTGCGAGCCAATCCCCAGGCATTCACGAGGTTCGGGTCGAGATTCGGAGCAGTAGGAGATGTCGCGGCAACATCAGCCGTTAGATCAGTCCGGGTGTAATGCTGGGCTGCACTTATTCCGACCAGGCAAAACACGATCATCACAACGGCGAATTTGTGGAACGCGATCCGTGAAAAGCGAGCGAACATAATTTCACCTCGACGCGAAAATCTTGATTGGATAGACACGAGGCCGTCCCCACGAAGGCCTTATGCTTCAAGAACTAGCGTGATCTTTCCGAAGAAGTGAATTGTCACTAAAAGGTAAATTTCTTGTCTTATTCCTCACGCAGCGCCGGCATCGGGCAGATGAAGGTGGGTCAGTTGCGCGGACGAGAGACTTATTCCTTCAGCTTCAGCCGACTTTTGTTTTCTTCCAGGAAGGTGCGCAGATCTTCAGCGCGGTCGAGCAACCGGACCCACTGCTCGTAATACAAAGTCACCGGAAAACGCCCGAGCCCGTACACGCTGACTGCGCCCTTTTCGCTGACCCGAAAGTCCAGGTTGCCGGATCTCTTGCTTGCCACCTGCTTTTCCAAATCCGCCAATCGCGCTTTCAGTTCTTCATAACTCGGTTCGGACATTCGGTGAGACCTCCGCACTCATTGTAGCGAAAGGTTGCATCGGCTCTGCAAAATTGCCGGAAGTGGTTCAGCCAACTGCATTTCCGGCGGATTCATCTTGGAAGAGTAGCTCGCGAACCTGCGAGCGGGGTCCAGTACATGCGCGCTCTCCGCTTCCTCTTCATCGCCGCGATGTCGGCACTTATCTTTTCTACCGGATGTTCCCGAAGTCTTCTGAACCGCGCACAGCAATTTGAGCTACAGGGCAAACCAGGGAACGCCCTGTTGGTTTACCGCGAAGCGCTCGCCAAGACACCCGAGCGGAATTCAGCGAAGCGTGCCGAAATCCTGATGCGCATGGGGAAATGCCTCTATCAGATGGGACGTCTTTCCGAGGCTTTTTCCACCTTCCAGAAAGCAGCCGAAACCGACAGAAACAACAATGAGGCGAACATCCGGCTCGGCGAAATGTACCTTGCAGCGGGCGCTCCCGAACGCGCGCGGGAGTTGGCCCTCCTCGTGCTGAGCAGGGCAGCGACCAATGTCGATGCCATGACGCTATTCGGTACCGCGTCGCTCGAGGTAGAACAACCGGGTCTCGCGAAGCAATCGTATGAGCAGGTGCTGCGATCCGATCCGAAGCGGGTTGATGTGGCGATCGCATTGGCCGATATCTACAACCGCGAAGACAGGATCGAGAAGGCCCGCGAAGTTCTCGAACACTCGGCGAAAGCCCTGCCGGGAAGCCCCATGGCCCTCCTTGCGCTTGCTCGACTAGAAGAACAACAGGGCAATGGCAGTGCAGCGGAAGGGGCCTACCGCCGGGCCGTTTCCGTACAGGACTCACCCGAAACCAACGAACGCCTGGCGGAGTTTCTGATGCGTAGCGCCCGCGTGACCGAAGCCGAGCAGGTGCTCAGACGCGTGGACGCACAACAGCCCCGCACTCCGGTAGCTTTGGGAGACTTTCAGCTTTCTTCCGGGCGAACCAGCGAAGCACTTGATCAATATCTCGGCGCAGCGGAACGCCTGAACGTGTCACAGGCAGGGAAGCAGAATGCCACCAAACCGACGGACAACAGCGGTTTGCTCGCGCGTGTGATGGAAGCCGAAATCTCGGATGTTGCCGGCGCGGATCCCAGAATCCGAGGACCGCGTTTGAAGTTACTCCGCAAGCGGCTTGAGAGTGTCCGTCAGCAACTGGATCCCGCTACGGCTGCGATCCTCGAATCCGAGGTGGCGTTGGCCGACAATAACTTTGTTCTCGCGCAGGTATTCTCAACGGCGGCACTCGATCTGGCGCCCGAGTCGGCGGCCGCCCACTACATTTCCGGCTGCGTAGAGTCGGCGAGTGGCAACGACGACCGTGCTGTGAAAGAGTGGGAGGCCGCTCTCGACATCGATCAGCACTACACGCCGGCGAGACTCGCAATCGCCTCCAAAGCCCTCTCGCGAGGAGACGCACAACAGGCCGACCTCCAGGCTCGTTTTGCGGTTCGCGATGATCCCGGTAGCATTCGTGGACTGCTTCTGTTTTCCCGTGCATTGCTGTTGCAGGGCAAGCCCACCTCAGCCATGGTGATGGCACAACGCGCAGGAGCGTTGAACCCGAATTCCGTCGAGGCACTGATTGTGATGGGCGAATCCGCCCTCATGCAGAACCGCCTACCGGAAGCCCTCATGGCGTTTCAGCGCGCTGTCGTGACGCATCCGGATTCCGACGAGGCCATTGACGGACTGCTGCGCGTCTACCGTCGCGGAACACTGTCGTATTCATCGCTCGCCAAAATGGAAAAGGTTGCGGCGCAGCCTCCGGTTTCGAGCACGCTCCTCGAGATCACCGGCAGGCTGTTCGCCGAGCGTGGTTGGTACAACGAAGCCATCCGGTCACTTCAGGCGTCGGTCAAGGCAGATCCCTCGCGCGCCACCGCTGCTCGACTTCTCGCGCAGCTTCAACTTTCGACGGGGAACGTCTCCGCGGCCACGGCGGCAGCATCGCAGCCGGGAGGCAGATCGGAGTCGTTATTGAACGCGTATCGCGCGGAACAAGCTGGATCACGTCAGCAGGCGATCGATTACTACGAACGCGCGATCCACGATGGTGACCAAACAGGAGTCGCGGCCAACAATCTCGCCTGGATTTATGCCTCGCAGAAGCAGCATCTTGATCGTGCGCTGGAACTTGCAGGAATCGCCGCTAAGGCGATGCCGAACAACCCGGCCGTGCTCGATACGATGGGATATGTTCTCCTTCAACGACGCGAATACAGTTCTGCCGTGAAAATCCTGGAAACAGCAACACGTCTGGCAAGTGTCAGCGAAGTTGCCGTGAATCCGGAAACTCTCACGCAAATTCGCAGGCATCTGGCTGATGCCTACTACTCCGCGGGGCAGACTGAAGCTGCATTCCAGTTGACCCAGAACCGCCGTTTTTCCGCGCTGAAATAAGCGGGCGGCTCTTAAAGCCGCCCCAGCATCCCACCCGTTAAATCAATCTGAACATTAGGAGTATCTCGATGCCTGAGCGCAATCTTGATGGCATGCGTGTAGCCATTCTCGTTTCGACAAATTTTGAGCAGGTGGAACTCGAAGAACCCATGGAGGCGCTGGCGCAAGCCGGTGCGGATTGCCGTATCGTCTCGCCCACGCAAGGCAAAATCACCGGTATGAAGCACGACGAAAAGAAGGATAACTTCAACGTCGATTTCACTCTCGACCAAGTCAATCCCGACCAGTTCGACGCCGTGATGATTCCCGGGGGTGCATTGAATTCCGACTTCCTCCGCGTCATCCCCAAAGCGCAGGATTTCGTTAAGAAGGTCAACTCGGCTGGCAAGCCGATGGCGATCATCTGCCACGGCCCGTGGCTGCTCGTGTCGGCTGGACTCGTCAAAGGACGCACTCTCACGAGCTATCACACCATTCAAGACGACATCCGTAACGCCGGCGGCAATTGGGTCGATCGCGAAGTCGTTCGCGACGGCAACTGGGTCACCAGCCGTCAACCCTCGGATCTGCAGGCGTTTAACCGTGAAATGGTGAACGTCTTTTCAGAGCTCCGCCAACCCGTGAATCGCGCCGCGTAATCACGATCACGCACGCTCGAACTACAATTCGAGCGTGCGCTACCGCATCCGCGACTACAAACCGGAAGACTTCGACCGTCTGCACACGCTCGACCAGGAATGCTTTCCTCCGGGCATCGCCTATTCGCGCCGCGAACTCGCCTACTACATCAAGCGTCCGCACGCCTTTACTCTTGTTGCCGAAGAGAAGAACAAGGCCATTGCCGGTTTTATCGTTGCCAGCAGCCATCCGAAGAAGATGGGGCACATCATCACCATTGACACTGACCGGAAACTCCGCCGCTCCGGGCTGGGCACATTACTGATGAATGCCGCAGAAACGCGTCTCCGGGAGATCGGCTGTGAGGTTGTATTCCTTGAAGTTGCAGTGAACAACACCCCGGCTATTAAGTTCTACAAAAAGCTGGGGTACTCCATTCTCAAGACCCTCATGGGCTATTACCAGGGCAAGCTGGATGGCTTCCTCATGATCCGCCGCTTTTCAGAAGAACAGGGCGTGACGGGAATCACAAAGTAGCTGTTTTGGCGGATGCTAAAATCCATTGATCTCATGCTCCTGCTTTTGGCCATCTTCGCCGCCGGGCTGCTGCACGGAATCGGCCCCGATCACCTTGCCGCCATTACTGCATTCGGGGTCGCCGTCGAGCACGATTTCCGCCGTGTCTTGTGGTTTGCCGTTCGGTTCGCGGGCGCGCATGCACTGGTCATTGCAGTTGCCGGAATTGCCGGATACTTCGGCCGTGGGCTTCTACCGCAGTCATGGGAAAACGCGTTTGAGCTTGGCGCTGGCGGACTACTCGTCCTCACCGGAGTCGCCGCCGTCATTGGCCTTCTCAGCGGCAAGATCAAGGTCCACGAGCACATCCACAAGCACCATCACCATCCGCACAAGCACCTGCACGTGCACATGGTCCCCTCGGCAAACGAAACCTGGGATCACGAGACTGCCCATCGCGCTCCTGAGCACATACACCACGGCGGAATCGCCGCCACGCTTGGCATTCTCTTCGCGCTGGGTGGTACGCGAAGCCTCATTGCCGTCGTACCCATTGCGGTGGCTCCCACGTTCACGCAGACCCTCCTTCGTGTCGCGGTCTTCGTCGTCGGCATCGTCCTTTCGATGGTCGCTTACGCTTTCATCACGCAACACGTCTTCGGACGCCTGGCCGACCGCGCCAATCGCATCGGCTATGCGCCGGCTTTTATGAAAGCCTCGTCCTATCTGCTCGCGGGATTCTGTATCGTCGCCGGCATGATGACGATCTCCGACCGACTCCTCGGCTAGCGTGCAGGTGTAACCGTTTAGCCGTCGACACCCTGCTTACCCCCCTGAAATTCTGTTTTCCGGATAAGTTGCGCAGCGATGTTTTGAGATACACTGTCGCCTTTGTAGCTGTCCTTGGCTTATGCCCGACATTACCCGAATCGTCGGAACCTTCGTCGCAGAGGCTTCGGCCCGGCCGGCTTGGCAGCGTTACTGCATAGCCCTTCTCGCGCCACTGCTCGCTGCGTTCCTAACCGGGCGGGTCCTCCAACTCAGCCACTATCCTTTCTTTTCACTATTTTCGCTTGCTGTAGTTATCAGTAGCATCTTCGGAGGAATGCGTCCTGGCTTCGTGGCGACGGTCATCGCATGTCTGGTTAATCTCTTCTCCGCACCTCCGTTCGATTCCATCCGGTTGGCTCAGGGACAAGACTTTGTCCGTGTACTGGTGTTCGGCCTGGCCGGGTTCTTGATAGCTCTATTCGTTGGCGCGACCGGGGAACTTGAACGCCGACTCCTGCTCGAACGTACGCGTCTTTCCGTCACGCTCCAAAGTATCGGCGATGCTGTGATCGCGACTGATGTCGAAGGCTGTATCACCTTCATGAATCCCATCGCCGAGCAGGCGACCGGCTGGAAACTCACCGAAGCCAGCGGCCTTCCTCTGGAAAACGTCTTCCGTATCGTCAACGAGTCAACGCGCCTCACTGCTGCCAATCCCGTCCGCCGCGTGCTGGCGGAGGGCCGCATCATTGGCCTCGCGAACCATACTGTACTTATTCGGAAGGACAGTACTGAGATCCCCATCGACGACAGTGCGGCGCCCATTCGCAGTAACGATGCCATCGTAGGGGTGATCCTCGTCTTCCGCGACATCACCGAATCCAAGGTAAGTCAGGCTGCGCTTGTTCACGCGGAGAAGCTTGCGACTGTCGGCAAACTCGCTTCCACCATCGCCCACGAGATCAACAATCCGCTCGAAGCAGTTTCCAATCTGTTGTTCCTTGTTGCCCACGATGAGAGTCTTTCGCACGAGACGCGTCATTGGGTGTCGCTTGCAGAATCGGAACTTGCTCGCGTATCCGACATGGCGAAACAGACTCTGTCTTTCCACCGCGGCGAAACTAAGCTTGCCAACATACCCGTGCGCGACCTGATCCAGTCTGTGTTTGTGCTCTACCGCTCTCGAGCAGCAAATCGCGGCGTCGAGTTGCGCAACGATCTCTCCGAAGACACCACCGTCTTCGGTATCGCCGGACAACTTCGTCAACTCGTCAGTAATCTGGTTACCAACGCGATTGACGCCATGCCTGACGGAGGCCAGTTCCGCGCCTCTGCCGAACGCATCCAGCGGGACGGCAGTTCGTTGATGCAACTGTCATTCAGCGATACCGGGCAGGGAATCGCACCGGATCACCTGAGGCGCATCTTCGAGCCATTCTTCACCACCAAGGCGCACGTCGGCACCGGACTCGGTCTCTGGATCACCAAGCGAATCGTCGAAGATCACGGCGGGGAGATCTCTGTCAGGAGCGACACCAGTTCAGGCGCCAGCGGCACCACCTTCATCGTCAGTCTCCCTGAATCCGAAGCGAAGGCGGTCCGGAGCGCTGGTTAAGTCGGGTTCTGCAGAAATAAAACGGGGCGCCCGCAGGCGCCCGCTCGCTTTCGACCAGTTTCCAACTCTAAGCCGCTTCGTCTTTCTCTCGGCGACGGACCTCGTCACGATCACGGTCTTTGATATCGTCTGCGACATCCCGTCCTGCGTCTTTCATTTTGCCAAATGCATTCTGGACTTTGCCTTTCGCCTGGTCCATCATGCCCTCGCTCTGGGCTTGTTCATCGCCAGTCCACTCACCTGCCTGGCGCTTCACGCGTCCTTTAATATCGTCGATCTTTCCCTTGATACGATCAGAATCCATATCAACACTCCATTTCTTGGATTTTCCTGCTGTCTCCCGGCGTTTCGGATCACGCTACTGAGTCGCGCGCAGTCATCAGCTGGAACACGAGCGCGACTACGGCAAGCACCAGTAGCACGTGGATGAACCCACCGAGCGTAAAACTACTCACGATGCCGACTAGCCATAAGACGAGCAGGATCACAAATAGCGTCCATAGCATCGCCTTACCTCTGGATTTCGATTTTCTCTCTTATCTTGCCCTTTGTAAGATAAGGTGCCTGTTTGCTGGGATTAGTTGCTAACATTCCTATGCACCCGCTCGATTCCAATGCTCTTGCTGAATTGCGGGTCTCACTCGTACTCCGCCACAGAATTGAACTACAGGGATTGAACTGATGATCGTAGCCATTCAGGGGGAACTTGGGTCTTTCAGCCACGAAGCCGTGCTCAAATTTCTTGGCACGAAAAAGCTCTTGCCTTGTGCCCTCTCAGCGCAGGTCTTCGACCGGCTTGAATCACACAAAGCCGATGCTGCTCTTATTCCCGTAGAGAACTCGCTCGCCGGTACCGTGGCGGAGCACTACGATCTGCTGCTCGCGTATGACGTGTTTATTCAGCACGAATATCGGCTCCGCATTCGACATAACCTCATTGCTGCCCCCGGAGTTACACTGAAGAAGATCACGCGCGTGTTGTCGCATCCTGTTGCTTTGGACCAGTGCCGCGAGTTTTTCCGCGCCCATCCCGCTATACAAGCCGTGCCGTTTTACGACACCGCCGGCAGCGTGAAGCACGTAATGCAGGAGGGCTTGCGCGACACTGCCGCCATCGCCGCGGAACAGGCTGCCATCGAGTACGGGGCAAAGATACTGAGGCAAGGGCTCGAAGACGACAAGCAGAACTTCACCCGCTTCGTCCTGATCGGAAGGAAACAGACGAAGATCGCTGGTGCGAACAAGACGTCGGTATGCTTCTCGCTGAAAAACGAACCCGGAGCGCTCTTCAAAGCACTGAGTGTCTTTGCGCTCCGCAACATTGATCTGTCGAAGATAGAATCTCGCCCCCGTCGCGGACGTCCGTGGGAATACGTCTTCTACGCCGACCTGTTGCAGGGAGACACCGAACCCGTACGCCGTGCTCTCGATCATCTTCGCGAGATCAGCGACTTCGTGAAGGTGCTCGGTGTCTACCCAGCCGGCGATTGACTAACGCGGCCCGTAGATCACGAGGGATTTGTTGAACGTCGTGAACACTCGTCCGTTTGCCACCACTGGCGTTCCAAAGCCGATGCCAATTCCCATCTCGTCTCCGCCCGTCATATTGCTGTTCCACAGTTCCTTGGAGACGTTCGTTGCGTCAAAAGCGTGCAGGATCGCCTGGCCGCTCGCCGCTTTTTGATACATCCAGACAATCGCGTTGTTGGTGCCGTTCGCTGAAACGACCGTATTGCCCCCGCGCAGTCCCGTCGCGACTGTCGTCCTTGCTGCCGGCGTGGTATTGATTCGGTTGTTTTGAACGGAGTACTGAATTAAAGATGTGTTCGAAGGAGCCAGGTAGAGATTGCCGTTCCAATACGAAGGGTTTCCGTACAGACGCTGCCAGTCCGTTCCCTCTGCGTGATCCGGCCCGAGCCCTTCGTAGCACTCTTGATTGCCGGCCATGAATTGCTGCGGAATCTGCGTGTCTCCGGGTGCGACTTTCCCCAGGTTGCTCAGGTTCAGCAGGTACACGCGCCCTTCCTTGTTGATGGTGACCCCTAGGCCACCGCTCGGCAGCAGCACCAGTCCGCCAGAGCCAATTTCCATGTCCGCGGCATCAACGCAAGGATGATTCGATGGTCCGAACCAGTCCGTCACCTCGAAGCCAGTCCCGCTGAAGCGGACTTTCACCACCGTATCGCCGAAGTTAAGTCCGCCCTTGTCGGCGTTGAAGCTGCCATCCGCAGCGACCATATAGATGTTGCCCGAAGCGTCCACCGAAGGCGCCGCGCCTGCCTGCCACACCGACGCTCCGCCGCCGAAATCCGCCGGTCCAAATGCGTAATCCTGGTCCTGATGCTGCGGCGAAAGGTTCAATACCGCTTTCTGCTGCAGGTCCGCGAGTCCATAAGCCATCACCCAGCCGTGGTAAACGCCCCAGTCGGAGAACGAACCCCAGCAGATGATCACCGCTCCATTTGTAATGACCAGCCCTGCGCGCTGATTGTGGTTCGTGGGATCGAAGTGGATTGTCCCGCCGTCGCTTCCTCTTCCGTCTCCCTGCACGCTGCCTTGGATCTTTACGCTGCCCGGACCGAAGTCATTTCCCGTCTTGATATCGATGGCTCGCAGCCACTGGTCTACCTTGCCGTCCTTCTGGAGCATCGTTACGAAGTACATCGCACCCGTGGCTGGGTCGATGGCGGGCGTTCCCGTGATCCCGATCTCGCCGCCGATCGTCGTGCGTCCACCGAAATTGTCTGCCGCAGGTGTTGCCCCATCCACCGAGTAATGGCGCTCCCACAACAGCGGCGCCTCGGGATCCTTGGCGTCAAATGCGTAAACGCTGTTGTGCTCGGTAACTACGATCACCACGTCGTGAACGCCCTTGTCACCCATGTTCAACTGCGAAACAAACAAAGGCTGGGCGATGATCATTCCGTCCAGTGCTTTCTGCTGAATCTTTCCAAATTGTTGCGGATTTACATTCTGTGTCGTGAGGACCGTCTCATTCGCATAAAGCCCGGTTCCTGTCGTGTCCCCCTTCCACATCAGGACGCCCGACAGACCTTGCTTACCCGTTTGCGACGACGAGCCCGGTGAAACCTGTGAGTTCCCATCTGTTCCGTTGAAGCCCCTCGCGCATGCAAAAAGTAGCGCGACCACACCCAAGACAATACTGGCCGAGTATTTCTTCTTCATATTCATCAGTTCCCAACAACACTTACGAGACAAATCCGGCGTTGCTGGTTGCTACCCTGACTGCGAATATCTGAAGTTTTTTCAAATGAAGGGGATGGAAATGCGCTGATGGCTTACGAATCTTTCGAGAGTTAAGGAAAAATCATCACAACCGGTCGTCGTCTTCTTAATACAGCCGCATCACAACGACTGTTGGCGTCGGTGCAACGCGCTCGCACTGTTTCATGTCATTGCGAATGAAAATTTGCCGATTTACAATCCGTCCTCCCCGTTTTGGGGGCCGGAGCCCACCCTGAATCCTTTCACTAGTCAGGGTCATCAAAAGTTGAGTATAAATGACTCAAGAGAACGCTATGGCTAATACAACGCGCAACTTAGCGCCAACGGAATCCGTCGAGAAGGAAACCAGCCAGCCTAATCGCAGCTATCCAGTCCTTCCGGTCCGGGATACCGTTTTGTTCCCCCACGCGGTTTTGCCACTTACCGTCGGGCGGGAAAGTTCGGTCCAATTAATTAATTCTCTCGGGGAAGACAAAACCATCGTGGTCGTCGCTCAGCGCGAAGCCCGCGTGGACTCGCCCCAACCCAGCGATCTTTTCAGTATCGGTACCCTTGCCGTCGTCCACAAAGTCGTCAAGATGCCCAACCAAAGCCTTTTCGTTTTCGCGGAAGGCCTTGAGCGCATCCACGTGGACGAATACACGCAACTTGCGCCGTATATGACGGCCAAGGTCACCGGCATCGCCGAAATCGTTCCGCCCAAGTCCGCGGAAGAAGAAGCCCTCCAGCGCAATGTGCTGACCCTGTTCCAGCAGATCGTTGCCGGTTCGCCGACTCTTTCCGACGAACTTGCCACGGTCGCCATGAACATCGAAGAGCCCGGCCGACTCGTGGACTTCATCGCCAGTTCCTTGCCGACGCTTTCCACGAAGGATAAGCAGGAGATCCTCGAGACCGCCGACGTCCGTTTGCGCCTCGACAAGATCAACCAGCACCTGGCGAAGGAACTCGAAGTCCAGCAGCTTCGCAACAAGATCCAGAGCGAGGTTCAGGACCGCGTCCAGCAGACGCAGCGCGAGTTCTATCTGCGCGAGCAGATGAAGGCCATTCAAAAGGAACTGGGCGAATCCGACGAGACCACCCGTGACGTCGAAGATCTTCGCGAGAAGATCGAGAAGGCTGGCATGCCCGACGAGGTGAAGAAGGAAGCTCTCAAGGAGCTCAACCGTCTCTCACGGATGTCGCCGATGGCTGCCGACTACGGCGTCACCCGCAACTACATCGAATGGCTCGCGGTGCTTCCGTGGACCAAGTCCGCCGGTGTTGCGGACGTAGACATCACCAAGGCGCGCGAAGTTCTCGACGAAGACCACTACGACTTGCAGAAGGTGAAAGACCGCATTCTTGATTATCTTTCGGTAAGAAAGTTAAAGCCGAACATGAAGGGTCCCATCCTCTGCTTCGCCGGACCTCCGGGCGTCGGTAAGACCTCGCTCGGCAAGTCCATCGCCCGCGCGCTCGGACGCAAGTTCGTCCGCATCTCGCTCGGCGGTATGCACGACGAAGCTGAAATCCGCGGACACCGTCGCACCTACATCGGCGCACTCCCCGGACAAATCATCCAGGGTATCCGCCGTGCCGAGTCCAACGACCCTGTCTTCATGCTCGACGAAATCGACAAGGTCGGTCGCGACTGGCGTGGTGACCCCGGCTCCGCTCTGCTCGAAACGCTCGACCCCGAGCAGAACAACACGTTCCGCGACAACTACCTCGATGTCCCGTTCGACCTCTCGAAGGTGTTGTTCATCACCACGGCGAACATGCTGGAGACGATCAGCGAACCGCTTCGCGACCGCATGGAGATCATCGAGCTTCAGGGTTACACCGAAGACGACAAGCTCCACATCGCGCAGCGCTACCTTATCCCCCGGCAAATCGACGAGAACGGCTTGCCGACGGACATGATTGAGTTCCCGGAAGAAGCCATCCGCTTCATCATCCGGCACTACACGAGGGAAGCGGGCGTCCGTAACCTCGAGCGCCTGATCGGAACCGTGTGTCGCAAGCAGGTACGTCGTATCGCCGAGGGCAAGAACGTGAAGCTCACGGTTACCCCGGATCTAATTCAGACCAAGGAGTTTCTTGGCGGTATGAAGATCCGCACCGACAGCGAAATTGCGGAGCGCACGAAGCGTCCCGGCGTCGTCGTCGGACTCGCTTGGACTCCTGCTGGCGGCGACATCTTGTTCGTCGAAGCCACGGCCATGAAAGGGAAGGGCGGATTCACCATCACCGGCCAGATTCAGGACGTGATGAAGGAATCCATGCACGCCGGTCTGAGTTGGGTGCGGTCGAACGCGAAGTTCCTTGGCATCGACGAGGAATATTTCGAGAAGCACGACCTGCACATCCACGTTCCGGCCGGAGCCATCCCGAAAGATGGACCTTCCGCCGGCATCACCATCGTGACCGCGCTGGTGTCGTTGCTCACGGGAAAACAAGCCCGTCCGCTGACGGCCATGACCGGTGAGATCACGCTGAGTGGAAACGTGCTGCCCATCGGGGGCGTGAAAGAGAAGTTCCTTGCTGCCAAGCGGGCGGGAGTGAAAGACGTAATCTTCCCGGCCGAGAACAAGACGAACGTGGAAGAAGATCTCACAGAAGAGCAACTCTCCGGCGTCAACGTTCACTACGTCACGGTGATCGAGGATGTGCTGAACCTGGCACTTCCTTCCACCGAAGCGGAAAAGAAGCAGGACGACCAACTCCGAGAACAGGTGCTGACCGGAGCAACTGTGTGAACTGTGTTTGAAGCCCGGCAACTTGCCGGCTAGGACGGCGGGCGACTCGCCCGCCGTTTTCATTTCCATAAGCGAGAAGTCTCTCAAGATAGCAAACGGCGTGGCTTCGGCCACGCCGTTATGTTTCGAGTTCAGTTCTTGGTCAGGACGATCACAAAGGAGTTGAAGAGGAACGGCACTCTACCTAAGACGACGCTACTTTCTTTCGATATATCTCGTACACCGCGCCGTTCGAAAGCGACACCACATACAAATTTCCGTTCGGACCGGTCACAATGTCCGTACCAATACCGAAGTTCCGGCCGAACAACAACGACTCGCTCTCCGTGATGTCGAACTTAGCCGTATTGTCTGCGACACGGTCTTCGAGTCTCGGATCGTCTACCGCAATTTTCCGACGGTTACCCGTCAACTGCAGTCGAAATAGATATCCGTTTTCAAGAGTAAGCCTCGATGCTCCTACGAACATGTCCCCTTCGTACTGAGGACCGAGCGCACGGCTGTTAAGGAACCCAATGGCGGCCGGAGCCACTGCAAATCGCCAGCTAAATTCAGGATCGCTATATTTCGCTCCTGGCAACATATAAAGCCGCGACAGCGCCTCTTGCGGGGTGTCGGCAATATTCGCTGGCGGCCACCTCAACTGCTGCAGTCCACCCGGAAGCGACACCTCGATTGCCTTGAAATCCGGTACTCGCGATGCCGGTCCCATAATCTGTACCCAACCACCATTGTGGCCTGCATCCACCATCTCGATTTCGTCGTAAGTATCGTCGCCGTTCAACTCAACCCACAGACTTCCCGATATCGGGTCGAAGGCCATGCCGAAGCCGTTGCGAATGCCGTATGCAAACAGCTTTTGGATGTTAGCTCCAACTTCACCTCCGATTGCTCCTCCGGCAGCAAAGAAAGGATTGTCCGTCGGAGTACTTCCGTCTGAATTCAGGCGGAACACAGCTCCGGTGACATGAGCATCGTCGGGTGCCGGGCCGCCGAACTGATCATCCGGGCTTCCATCTCCCAAGGGCCCATTCGGCAGGTTTTGCAGTGCGCCTCGGCGGCCGTTGTCACCAATAATGATGTACAGCTTTCCATCCGGCCCGAAGCGGATCACGCCCGCATTGTGATTCCCTCGTGCGGGTTGGGTTTCGTCACCTTGGTTCGGCGGCTGAGGTGCACCATCTGCCTGGAAGGAATGCAGCATGATCAGGTTGCGATCGAACGTTAGGGATGTGCCGTTCCACACAAAGCGGTCCACCCGATTTCCAAGCAGGGGCACGCCGAGCACATTCGTCGAATCTGCTCCCATTTGCGGAGTATCGGAGCACCGTGTTTGGCTCGGAAAGAACGGATCGCTCGGCACAGGAGCGTTGCACGTCCAGTACAGATACACAAAGTGATTGGTTGCGAATTGCGGATCGAGCGCGATCCCCAGCAGGCCGCGTTCCGAGTTGTTGTTCACCGCCAAATCGAGCGCTGTGCCCGCAACAGTTCCATTCAACACATGCTGCACACGGCCACTCGCCTTTTCGATTACAAAGAATTCGTTCGTCCCGAGGAACGCTATCGACGTCGGTTGGTTAAGGCCGGAGACTACGGTTCGTACTGCAAGATTCTTGTCGAGAACTTCGGGCGCAGGCGTTTGCGCAACCGCCACACCAACAAAAAGGAACACCACGAGGAGGAGGGGAGGGAATGGGGATCGCATTGGTTCTCCAGTGCTGATTTCAACGGGATGTTCCTCCCGTTCCAAGAGAAGCTACCCATTACCCACGCTAACCGTGTCACAAGATTGTCAACACTTTGTAACGAAGATTTTGCATTTGATTTGGCAACCCACCCGACGGTCTGTAACCCCTGTCGCGTGATCGGATGAGGGTCCACGACGGCGAACACTCCCACCCGCCTCGGTTCCCAAATCATCTCCAGAATAACGAAAGGCGCGGCCTGAGCCACGCCTTTGATTGATTCGTGTCGCTGGATTTACATCGAGATGTTCACCGCAATTCTCACGCCCGGATGCCGCTCGTTATAGAGATAGTACCCGTCATCAGCGTACTCTACGTAAACGTCGTCGGTTTCATACCATCTCTCTGACCAGTATTCCGGCCACGGGTCCACCATTGTTACCCAGCAGTCGTGATAGCGGAAACGCGGGCGCCCTTCCACAATCACCACAGGGTACGAATGGACGCGGAATCTGTGCTCTCGCCCGAAATACACAACGTAACGCTCGCGCGGGACTCGATATCCGTGATATCCGCCACGCTGCTTCCATCCACGATGTTCGTGCTCCCAGCGAGTCGCGCGATGGTCTACCCAAACCACCCGTTGTCCGCGGTGCGCATCACGACGCTCAACGACTCTTACGGACTTACCGTGCTTCTTGTCGAATTTTTCATGCTTATGGTGGTCACCGCCCCGCTTACCATGCTGGCCAAACGCAGGGATTGCGATGGCAAGGCTTGAAACGAGGATTGCTGTCCCGATTACTCCAGTTAATTTCACCCTGAAACCTCCAACGAACCGAGCGCTGAATGAACAATGACGAAAAGTGGCTTCCAGCAGCTCTTTTTTAACATGTTGGACGAAGAATGTGGGAGATTACGAAGGGACTGAGCCCCGTTGCGTTAGCAAGTCCTTGAAAAGCGGCGGGTTAAAGCAAGTCGAGTTACTCTTCTACGAGCAGATATACACCATGCGGCATGTGCGCCACAGGCGAGCCGTTCTACCATCGCACCATCCCGTCCGGATCGTCCACCAAGACTACCTCGTATTTTTCCAGCATCGGCATCAGGACTTGTTCCAGTTCGTTCTTCCAGAGTTCGCCTTCATAAAACTTGGCCTTCATCGGTTCGCGCGAAGAAAGGTCCGGAAAGCCACGCATAAAAAAGAAGACATCGGGATCTTCCACGGAGAGAAACGGACCCAGGATCTTCATACCGATCTCATCGTGCGCAGGCCGAGACTTCGTCCGGAAAACATCTAGAAATTCAGCGCGTTTTCCGGACTTCGTCTTGTACGTCCGCATTTCAATAATCATCGGGAACTGTTTCCGGCAGCACTCCCATTCCGGACGCGTGTGTCGGTCGCGATCCAGTTCACCTCCCATGTCTTACCACCGTCGTCGGAGAAAGCCTGCTCGAACCGGTATGAGTCGGGCGTGATCGGGGAGATCACGAACCGGACCAGGATCATGCGTCCGTTGTACTCTTCATGGCTATAGAACTCGCCGCGCCCATTCTTGAACTCTCCGATGGTGGGTTTGGCCAACACGCCCATTTTCGGGCTGGCAAAGTACAAGCTCCACTGGCGCGATTGCGGATTATACAGCCGCAGGTTCAGGCCCTCGAACCGTCCTGCTTGACCTTCCGCTACCAGCTCAACCAGGTTGGCGCGACCACCGCAGAGCTTTTGCACTGTCGTGGTGCCTTCGTAATCCGCCCACTTGCTTGATCCGCTCAGCGGATTCGCAAGCCGCTTCAGTTGCGTCTTCCACGTGCCAAACTCGAAGTCGAAGTCATGCGGACCGCCTGTTGCGCTGGCATCCTGCGGCGCTCCACCCGCGAGCGCCGCATCGCTTTCCGGCACTCGTGTTTGGTCGGTGATCCAGTTCACCTCCCAGGTTTTGCCGCCGTCGTCTGAAAACGACTGCTCGAAGTGCGCCGAGTTTGGCGTAATGTCCGACCACACATATCGCACCAGGATCGTGCGTCCGTTGAATTCCTCCTGGTCGTAGAATTCGCCGCGTCCATTCTTGAACTCACCGACGGTCGGAACTCCTAACTTGCCGTCCTTCGCGTTTGCCCAATAGATGTTCCATTGCCGCGAGGTCGGGTTATACAGCCGCAGCGTGATTCCTTCGACCTTTCCCGAAGGACCGTCCGTCAGGAACTCCTCGATATACGCTCGGCCATCCCAAATCCTGCGCGTCTTCGATGTGCCATCGAACTCTACCCACTGCTTCGACCCAGTCAGTGGCTTCAGCAGACGCTTGAGATGGATCTTCCACGAGCCAACCTCGAAGTCGAAGTTGTTCGACGCGTCGAGAGCCTCAGCCTTCGGTTGAGCACTATCCGGTTTTGCTTGGGAGAGGGCATTGATGGAAAGCAGCAGGCAAATGGCGCTGCAAAGGAGTATGAGCTTCGGGAGTCGTATCTTGAATACCCACATGCGCCAAAGCTACCGGGCACCAGTGGCTATGCTCAATAGCCACTTTCCGGTGATACGATATAGCCACTTCTTTATGGGGACGAAGCGCATTGCAGCCACATTTCTGCCGCCTGTGGCGCTCGATCGAAGCAGCTATGTTCCCATTTATCGGCAGCTCTACGACTGGTTCCGCAACGCAATTACCACCGGACAAATGCGCCCAGGACAACGCGTTCCCTCCAGCCGAAGCCTCGCGACCGAACTCAACATCTCGCGCATTCCGGTTCTGAACGCCTTCGAGCAACTTCACGCGGAAGGTTATTTCGAAACCTTCACTGGCGCAGGCACCTGCGTTGCTCGGGCGATTCCCGATGAGACGATCAAGGCCGATTCCAGCAAAGATCGACGGGAGCAGATTGACGACCGTGCCAAACGCCGGCTTTCCCGCCGCGGAGACGCATTGACTCGCGAGCCTTCGCAAGTTTGGCTCAACAGCCTCGGAGCATTCCGAGTCAGTCTGCCAGCGCTCGAAAATTTTCCAAGTCGGGTGTGGTCGAAGCTGGTGGCGGCTCATGCCCGGCGTCCATCCAAGAGCAGCATGGCCTACGGCGACGCGATGGGTTATCTGCCGTTCCGCGAGGCCATCGCCGAGTATCTCGGGGCGGCGCGCGCCGTGCGGTGCCGGCCTTCCCAGATTCTCGTTACTACCGGGTCGCAACAGGCGCTCCAGCTTTGCGCGCAGGTGCTTCTCGATCCCGGCAGCCAGGTGCTCATGGAAGATCCCGGATATCCGGGCGCTCGGCAGGCGTTCAGCAGCGTGGGAGCGCGAATCGTTCCGGTGCCGGTTGACGAGGAGGGAATTGAGGTTGGGGCGATTGCGCGCCGAGGACGTAGCGTTCGCGCGATCTATGTCACGCCGTCGCATCAGTATCCGCTGGGGATGACGATGAGCGCCGCGCGGCGCATGATGCTGCTGGACTGGGCTGTCCGCAGCGGAACTTGGATCATCGAGGACGACTACGACAGCGAGTACCGATTCGAAAGCCGTCCTGTCGCCTCGTTGCAAGGACTCGACAGCAGCGATCGCGTCATCTATATCGGGACGTTCAGCAAGGTGATGTTTCCGGCGCTGCGTCTCGGATACGTCGTTCTTCCTGCCGATCTGGTCCGGGTTTTCTCTGCGGCGCGCGATGCCGCAGACATCTTCTCCTCCACGCTTTACCAGGCCGTGATGGCCGACTTCATTCGCGACGGACATTTCGCACGCCACATACGCCGCATGCGTATGCTCTACATGGAGCGCCGCAAGGCTCTGGTGAAGTCGATTGGTAGTCACATTCCCGGCAGGCTCGAGATCGTGGGCGCCGAAGCCGGCATGCATCTGGTCACATTGCTGCCGCAGGGCGTTAACGATGTCGAGATAGCCCGCAAGGCGGCGCAGAAGGGAATTTCCGCGATGCCGCTTTCCAGTTGTTATGTGTCGGCGGAAAAGAGAGGCGGGCTGATTCTCGGCTATGGGGGCGTCAACGCCCACCAAATCAATGACGCGATTCGCACGCTAAGGACAATTCTGTAGAGGATTCGAGGGTGGTTAGAGATAGCGGCGTGGCGGGAGCCACGCCGTTTCTTATTTGCCGGATCTGCTGTCTGGCTGGTTGGATTTCAATGCTTCCTGCAGGCCGGCTACATCGTCTCTGCGGACGAAGTCGCTGTTCTTAAGCTCTTGCAGGGAGTCGAGGAGGAGTTGCGCCAGGGAAGGAGCTTCTTCCTCCGGAGGCTTTTCTTCGGGCTCGACGGGCTTCGGTTGTTTTAACTTTGGCTGAAGCTTGAGGAGTTCCCGCGCGAGGGCCTGCTGTTCAAGTTGTTGTTGTTCGAGCGGCGACCGGGCATCGGGGCGCGGCATCATGTTCGAGGCGATCTGGAGGCCATAGAGGTGCATGGCGCAGCCCTTGGCATCGAGGTGGCCGCGGCGGTAGTCGCCGAGCGCATTGTAGACGGAGAGGACAACCGCGCGGGGGTCTTCGAGCGCGGGGAAGGGCGAGTTGAAGAAATACTCACGGCGGGTGGGGTCAAGATCGTCGTTATAACGACGGTGGAAGTGACAGAAGCGACTGCCGCGCACGGCCACGGCGCGACAGGGTGATCCGTCGACCTTGGTGTGGTCGCAGTAATGCAGTTGCGTGGCGGCCGAGTCGCCGCTGAGTTGTGAATGATGTTCTGAGTTATCGGGATCCATTTCTCCTCCAAATGAAAAAGCCCGGTCAGCGCCGGGCGTTAGTTCCTGCGGCCCCCCCCACCTTTTTGGCTTATATATGAAAGGAAAGCACTTAGGCGG
>DATMXP010000059.1 GCA_035561515.1 Terriglobales bacterium
CTATTAGGTATATAAACAGCCGTGGATTCTGCCTTCGAAATCATCGCCGAGCCAAACCGCCGCGCCATCCTCAGCCTGCTGGTCTTGTCCGAGCAGTCGGTCGGAGAGATCGAACGCCAGCTTCGCATGCCGCAGCCCACCGTATCCAAGCACCTCCGCGTTCTGCGTGAGGCCGGCTTCGTCGAATCCACCGTGGACGCACAGCGCCGCCTTTACCGCTTGAAACCTGGGCCGCTCCAGGAAATCGACGCCTGGCTGGCTCAGTTCCGGCGCTTCTGGTCCGCTCACGTCGACGCCCTCGAGCGCCACCTCGACCGCATGGCTCAAGCCACGCCACCGAAAAAGAAAGCAAGGAGAAGAAAATGACCGACCCTCATCCATACACACCGGGACCAGCCAGCGGCGCGCAGGTAAGAAAAGAAGGAGAGAAGTGGACGCTCATTCTCGTCCGCGAGCTTCGTCATTCGCCGGAAATGGTCTGGCAGGCTCTCACCGATCCCGCGCACCTGCGCGAGTGGGCGCCGTTCGACGCCGATGGCCGTCTCGACACCGTTGGTGCCACCGTAAAACTCACCTGGGTAGGGACACCGCAATCGATGGAAACGACCGTGACACGTGCCGACGCTCCCCACGTGCTTGAGTACAACGATATCCGTTGGAATCTCGAGCCGCTCGCCAACGGTACACGTCTCACCCTCTGGCACAACATCGATCGCCGCTTCATCTCCTGGGGTGCTGCCGGCTGGCACATCTCCCTCGACGTCCTCGATCGGCTCCTCGCCGGAAAGCCAATCCAACGCATCGTCGGCCCCGACGCCATGAAGTTCGAAGGCTGGCAGCGATTGAACGCCGACTACGCACGCCAGTTCGGCGTCGAAATGCCGAAATGGTAATGCGACGACTGAACTCGGTCACCAGGCCCGCGCAGCACCAACTTCTGCCGAAAGGACGAGCAACACAATGATCAGCCAACGAACCGTCTTCCGCTGGATTCACATCGTCTTCAGCATTCCCATCCTCGGTTACATTTACAGTCCATTCGAGAGAATCCCGGACTATGCCCCCGCAACCCGGTTCGTGTTCGTTCCCATCATGGTGCTTACCGGACTATGGATGTGGAAAGGTCACGTCGTTCGCCGACTCGTTGCCAAACCTCCCGCCCAGCCAAATACTGCTGATAACCTCTAATTGGACAGAAGCCGCATCAGCCGGGGCAAAAGAAACGGCCTTCGGGCCGTCGCCCGGGTACCTTTTCGCGGTGGCTTAAGTGCCGCGCTACACAGCCGCAACAGAAAGAATGGGAACGCATGGCCAACAAGAAAGAGCTGTTGTCAAAACAACGCGAAGAACTCCTCCGCACGCTGAAAACCCGGTTTGAGCAGAACCTGCAACGCCATAAAGGGCTCGAATGGGCCAGCGTTCAGGCCCGTCTCGAAGCGAATCCGGAAAAGCTTTGGTCTCTCAACGAAATGGAAAAGACCGGAGGGGAACCCGACGTCGTCGGCCACGACAAAAAGACGGGCGAATACATCTTCTACGACTGCTCCGCCGAAAGTCCGAAGGCCCGCCGCAGCGCCTGCTACGACCGTGAGGCCCTCAATGCAAGAAAGGAAAACAAGCCTAAGGCGAACGCCGTCGACATGGCCGTGGCCATGGGCATCGAACTCTTAACCGAGGATGAGTATCGCGAGTTGCAGAAGCTGGGAGAGTTCGACACGAAAACCTCCAGTTGGGTGAAAACCCCTGACGCGATCAGAGACCTCGGAGGCGCCCTCTTCTGCGATCGCCGCTACAACACCGTCTTCCTCTATCACAACGGCGCCGAATCCTACTACGCCGCCAGAGGATTCCGCGGGGTGCTTAAGGTCTAGTTTTAAAAAAGGAAAGCCCTTCCGTGAGGTGTCATGTATCTCGAAGGGCCAGACTGCCACTGGAGTGACGCCGCATGTGCTGGTCTCACCTTCGGCCTCTTTTACTAATATCCCGTCGTGAACGAAGCCATCAGAATGCTATTTCCCGTCGAGCTACTCTTATGCCGCTGGGCGTACAATGGTCGCGTTTACGGGAGCCGGTGCGATGGCCATCGTTTCTGGCATTCCGGAAAAACTCGGTCACTACCGTATCGACGAAAAAATCGGCGAAGGTGGCATGGGAGTAGTGTTCCGTGCCTTCGACGAGCGCCTCGAGCGCGAAGTTGCCGTGAAAGTGCTTCCTTCGGGGGCCTTGACCGATGAAACGGCTCATAAGCGTTTTCGAAAAGAAGCGCTCCTCCTCTCCAAGCTAAACCACCCAAACATCGCTACGGTTCATGACTTCGGATCTCAAGACGGAGTCGAATTCTTAGTAATGGAATTAATTGAAGGTGCGACGCTAACCGAGAAACTTGGCGGCCGGTCGATGGCGGAGAAAGAGGTCGTTGCCCTCGGAGCACAGTTGGCCGAAGGGTTGTCCGCAGCGCACGAGCACGGCATCGTCCATCGCGATCTCAAACCCGGCAACCTGCGCCTCAGTAGCGACGGTCGTCTAAAGATCCTCGATTTCGGTCTGGCAAAACTTCGCGGATCGGCGGCCGCTCTTGCCAACACAGAGAGTCTGTGTGAAACGCTTCACATCACCGGCACGCTGCCTTATATGGCTCCCGAGCAAATCTTGGGCGGAGAAGTGGATGCGCGCACCGATCTATACGCTGCTGGATTGGTGCTGTTTGAAATGGCGACCGGGAAACGCGCCTTCGACAACGCGAGCCAATACCAGATGCTCGGTGCCATTCTCCATGACACCCCTCTGCCTGCTACCAAGCTCAATCCGAGACTCTCGGCGGAACTCGAGAGAATCATTGGCAAGTGTCTTGAAAAGGACCCAAACAATCGCTACCAATCTGCGAAGGAACTCAATGTCGACCTGCGTCGTATGGAAACGCCGTCTATCACAGCACCATTTCCAAGCTTGCGCCGTCGGTCTGCACATTTACCAATACTCGCAACAGTGATCGTGCTCTTCGTGGTGCTGACATTGCTGGCCTACCTGCGTTTTCACGAGAAGAACGCAGCCAACTACCCCCAAGTGCGCTCGATCGCCATTCTTCCTTTCCAGAATTTATCGGGCGATTCAAAGCAGGACTACCTTGTGGATGGCATTCATGAGGAACTCACAATCGCCTTTTCGCAAATCACCGCACTTACGGTGAAATCACGGACCTCCACACTCCGATACCGCGATAACTCCAAAACGGTCCCTGCAATTGCGCGCGAACTCGGGGTTGACGCGCTGGTTGAGGGTTCCGTGCGCCGCTCTGAGAACGCACTGGCGGTCTCTGTTCAGCTCATAGACGCTGTTCAAGACCGCCCTATTTGGTCGAAGAGTTATGAGCGACAGCTTACGGACGTTATTCCGATGCAAAACGAGATTGCCCTTGAGGTGGCGAGAGAAATCAACGTTGCGCTTACGCCGAGCGAGCAGTCTCGACTGCAATCGGCCCAATTGATCGATGCGCAAGCATACGAACTGTACCGTCAGGCTCGGTACTACTCGGCGCAGCTTACAGTTGATTCCGTTCCGAAGGCCCTCTCCCGGTTCGAGCAGTCGCTTGCGAAGGCTCCTCGGTTTGCCGCTGCTTACGCCGGTTTAGCCGATCTCTATCTCAGCTCTCCAGGACGCCAGGTGCCCGGCTTGAATGATCAACGCGCTCTGCAATTGGCTGAAGGCGCTGCCCGGAAAGCTATCGACCTCGATCCTGTTTCTGCTGAAGCGCACACGGCACTTGCAGCCGTCAATTCCGCCCGTTTCCGTCCCTACACTGCTGAGCGGGAGCTCCGGCGGGCGCTTGAGATTAATCCGAACTCCGTGGATGCGCACCTTGCCTTTGCCTTCAATGCGGCACGCCTTGGCCGCGCGCAGGACGCCATCATGCACGCCCAACGTGCATTGGAACTCGATCCTGCTTTCCCCTTGACGAGTTTCAAAGTCGCGATTGTTTACCACTATCTCGGTCAGGAGGAACGCAGCCTGCAACAATTGCAGATGCTCTTGAAACAGACGCCGAACTTTCCGATGGCCTACTACGGAATGGCTATGATCCGCATTTGGCTCGGTCGCTACGATCAGGTCAATTGTGACGACCCCAATATCGAGAGGGCGGGAAGGAACCCGGAGCGGCTCGCGTTTCTGACCTACTGCTACGCAAAGGTAGGCAGGCACCAGGATGCCGAGCGCGTATTCCGTCAATTACAGACTCATCCGAACTTTCCTCAGGTGTATCCGCGTATGCTGTCGCTGGCGTACACCGCACTGGGTGATCGCGACCGCGCCGTGAAGGTCCTTCAAGACGCTTGGAAGGCCCGAACACCCTGGATAGACGAGATATTGCTCGAGCCCAATGACCTCGATTCCGACCCGCGTTACCAGGCCCTATTGCAGGCGATTCGGACTCAATACCAGAAGGATCAAACGTAGCCTGTGCGCTAAGTACCGAACCGGTACGTCGGCACACGTGTCCCTTCAGGTAATCGGGGAAGGGCCCGATCTTTGCATCACCGCCGAGTTGTGCGTTCACTTTGTGTCCACGCTAAGGATCCGCAGTTGTCGCCTCGCCTCCCTCCGCAGTTCGCCGATTCTCGACTTCTCGAGATGCCTTAGCAATGGCTCAACATCGCGGCCGATTAAGTCGCGTACGTAGCCTGCGTACCAGGGGCCCAATCCCGTCGTCCCCGGTGGAGGTTCCGGCAGCGACAGCGCCTTCCGCTGCAACTCCTCTGCGATCTGCCGATTGCGGAACTCCGGCGTGGCCCCGGAAAGATCCGTAATATCACCCGGTCGAAAAGGACCGAGTTCCACTTCCAGAGACACCAGCGGCAACGTCACCTGCCACGTATCTCTGACGCGTCGTAGAAACACTAGGTATCTGAATCCATTCTGGAAATTCGCGTGTGGCGGACCTGAACCGACGATGCCGCCTTCGGTTCTAATCGCACCCGTATACCACTTGAACGTCAGCATTCGGACGAACTGTCCTTTGTACAAGCGATCGTCCTTTATCTGAGTGCGTTGCGCCCTGAGTTCGATCCCGTCCACGTCTTCGCCACCCATCGGCGATATAGAAACAACGGTTCCCGATAGAACCAGATCCGAACTCTCGATGCGTTGTTTGAAATCCCCGGGAATCACCCAGGGGTAATGCACTTGTGCCGACAGCCGCGTCAGCAGGCAAAAGAACGCACAAAGACAAAAGAGCTTCCCCACAAACAAGACAGACTCCATCCGAGATGGAATTGTTCCAGGAAATAATCGGTGCGACGGGTGCGGAGAATCCCGAAACCAGAATATCGGCCCCACTTGTGCCACACCTTCGCGCGAAACGCTAACGTGGGTCCACCACCGGCCTAACTCTACAGCGTTTTCCTGAAGAACTTCGTATCCAGCGCAAACCTCGGAAACTTCGCCGGCAGAGCCTCCGGCTCGATCCTCGTGTATCCATTACGCAGGTAAAATCGTTGCGCCGCCTGCGTCGCCTCAATCGTCCCCAAAAACAATTCCCGGAAGCCCCGCCCCCGGCACTCCGATTCCAGGGTCTCCAGCAAATTCTGCGCAACGTGAAACTTAGGCCCGCGCCAACGCTCTTTCACGAACATCCGACGCAGCGCTCCCTGCCTCTCCCCGATGTCCTGCACCCCGATAGTCCCGATCACCTCTTCTCCCGCTACCGCCACCCAGAAATCACCACGCCCCTGCCGATACACCTCCCGCAACCGCGTCAAGTCAGGCTCCTGCTCAAGCGTTACTGGCAGCGAGAACTCCACCGTCTGGATATAAAGCACCAGCTCGGCGACTTCCTCACCGAACCTGTCTTCGTACGGAATGATGCGGTAGTCCATCGGGCCCGCATTCTCTCACGTCCGGCATACCGAAAAAGGCCGCCCGGTAAGAGCGGCCTTCCTGCCAGAGAGCCTCCCGATAGCTTTACTGCGGAACCGGCTTACCTTCCGTCTTCCCCGTCCACTGACGCGAGAGCGCACCGTTCCATTCCGGGAAAATCTCTGTCAAGTGGGTGGTCGGGCTCATTTTTGCGTAAGTTATTGATTTAACGGCGAATATAAATTTCGAAATGTTGGCATGATGCCCACACCCGAATTGCTATTCTGAATTTACAGATGGTTTTCGTTCTTTGTCATTCTGAGGCGAAGCCGAAGAACCTCTGTAC
>DATMXP010000060.1 GCA_035561515.1 Terriglobales bacterium
CTTCTGGTGCATACGAGCGAATACGTTTATCGGCTTCAGTACGGAATGTTGTCGGCCGCCGAGGAACTCCAGATGGAGATTCCGTATTCGGAAGAGCTGGTAGACGCGTTCTGGCTATCCGCCGGGGGATCGATCTTGGCGGCGCAACGGGCGCTCGAAGATGGAGTGTGCGTGAACGTGGGCGGCGGGTTCCACCACGCTTTTCCGAATCATGGCGAAGGCTTCTGCATGATTCATGATGTTGCCGTCGCGATCCGGCGGATGCAGAAGGACGGCCGCATCAAACGCGCTATGGTGGTGGACTGCGATGTACATCAGGGAAATGGTACGGCGGCGATCTTCGGCAACAAGCAACAGGTTCACCGCCAGTTGCCTTCGTGGGGAGCACCAGTCGAGCCCACACAGAGCAAGGTGAACGAGGGAGAAACAGATGTCTTTACCATCTCGCTTCACCAGGCGAATAACTATCCGCCGATCAAGCCGCCTTCATCGATCGACGTGAATCTTCCCGACCATACGACAGACGATCAGTATCTCGGCTGGCTGGATAACGCACTTTCAAGCGCATTGAGGCAGTTCACCCCGGACCTGCTCTGTTATGTAGCGGGCGCCGATCCTTATAAAGAGGACCAACTCGGTGGACTGGACCTGACCATTGACGGGCTCAAGCGGCGGGACGACCTCGTGTTTCAGATGGCTATGGCACGAGAAATTCCCGTCATGGTCACGTTTGCCGGCGGTTACGCTTACAACGTAGAGGACACCATCACCATCCACTGCAACACCATCAAGGCTGCCTGCGACGCCGTTCGTGCTGAGAATGCGGGCAAATTTCAGTCCAAGTAGAATGCGACATTTTGTCTCACTCTGAAATGGCTGACTGCGCCAGACTGTCTTATTCCGAGCTAATCGCAAATTTCAACTAGCATGCAAATTTGTAACCCTTTTAAGGTCAACAACTTACATTTTCTCCTTTAGCTCTCGTCTGGCAGTGGGCGTGCCTATAGAGAGTGTCAGGAGCTCAGTGTATGTCTGCGAAGGCCAAGATTTACTTGGCTGCCGTGTATCTGGCAGGCGTCATTACAGCCGCCATGGCGGTATCGCAGTGGTCTGTTTCGGATCCGATCCGATTCGTCTCCTACCTTCTTATTGCTTTGCTTGCCTCGAGCCTGAAAGTCAGTCTCCCCGGGATCAACGGATCGATGTCCGTGAACTTCTTCTTCATTATCCTGGGTGTAATGGAACTGAGCCTTCCGGAGACCCTGATCATCGGCTGCGGAGCCACGCTGGTGCAGAGCCACTGGAAGGTGCATACCCGTCCGAAACTGGTACAGATCACTTTCAACCTGGCGAATATGTCGACCGCCATCGTGCTGGCGAGCACGGTGTTTAACGTGGTAGGCCAGTTCACGGGTCGCAACATGCCGTTGATGCTCGTGGCTGCTGCTTGCACTTACTTCGTTACCAATACCCTGCCAGTGGCCATCATCATCGCCTTCACCGAACAGAAAGCGTTCCGGAAGATTTGGGCCGAATGCTACTTCTGGTCTTTCCCGTATTACCTGGTTGGCGCTGCAATCGCCGGTTGTGTGAGCTACATCAACCGCTACGTTGGCTGGCAGACGTCGTTGCTGGCGTTACCGGTGATCTACTGGATCTACCGTTCTTATCGCCTTTATCTTGGGCGTCTCGAAGATGAGAAGCGCCATGTGGAGAACATGGCAGCGCTTCACCTGCGCACGATCGAAGCTCTGGCGCTCGCGATCGAAGCAAAAGACCACACCACGCACGACCACCTGCAGCGCGTACGTGTTTATGCGCTGGAAGTAGCGAAAGAACTGAACCTGAATCAGAAGGAAGTGGAAGCGCTCAGGGCTGCTTCGCTGCTGCATGATATCGGCAAGCTTGCGATCCCGGAACACATCATCAATAAGCCGGGCAAGCTGACACCGGAAGAATTCGAAAAGATGAAGATCCACCCGTTGGTCGGGGCGGAGATCCTGGAGCGGGTCAACTTCCCATATCCGGTCGTTCCCATCGTGCGAGCCCATCACGAGAAATATGACGGTTCGGGTTATCCATTTGGGCTAAAAGGGGAAGAGATTCCGATTGGCGCTCGCATTCTGGCTGCCGTGGATTGCCTCGACGCGCTTGCTTCCGACCGCCAATACCGGCGCGCCGTGCCGCTGCAGGAAGCCATGCAACAGGTAGCAAGGCAGGCGGGGAAGGCTTTTGATCCGCGCGTTGTCGATGTCCTGCAACGACGTTATGTCGAGCTTGAACATCTGGCGCAACAAAAAGTCGAGGTGGTTGAGAAGAAGATCCTCTCGACGGACGTGAAGATCGACAAGGGTGCCGCACCGGATGCTGGATTCGAGCAGACCAGGCAGGAAAACGCAGCGCCGGATGGAAGCTTCCTTACATCCATTGCCGCCGCGCGGCAGGAAGCGCAGACGCTCTTCGAACTCAGTCACGAACTCGGCAACTCGCTGAGCCTCGACGAGACGCTGTCGGTGCTATCCATACGTTTGCGCAAGTTGGTTCCGTTTGACTCGTTCGCGATCTACGTTTTGCGCGACGGGAAGCTGATCCCCGAACACGTGAGCGGCGACAATTTCCGCCTGTTCTCGTCGTTGGAGATTCCACTGGGACAAGGCTTATCCGGTTGGGTTGCGGCGAACCGCAAGCCGATCGTGAACGGTGATCCTTCGGTAGAGCCCGGATACCTGAACGATTCAACAAAGTTCAGTACGCTGCGCTCGGCGATTTCGGTTCCACTCGAAGGCGTCATTGGCGTGCTGGGCGTGCTTTCGCTCTACAAGGCCGAACCGGATGCATTCACGCAAGACCACCTCCGCATATTGCTGGCGATCAGCTCGAAGGTTGCGTTGTCGATTGAGAATGCGTTGAAGTACCAGCAGGCCGAAAGCTCAGCGACCACCGATTACCTCACCGGTCTTCCGAACGCACGTTCGTTGTTCCTGCATCTGGACCAGGAACTCGCACGCTGCCGCCGCACGAATGCGTCCGTGGCCGTGATGGTTTGCGACCTGGACGGCTTCAAGCAGATTAACGACAGGTTCGGTCACATTGAGGGCAACAAGGTCCTGAGAATCTTCGCAAACAAACTCCGGTCGGTTTGCCGTGAGTACGACTACGTGGCACGTATGGGCGGCGACGAGTTCATCATTATCGCTCCGGGTTTGACCCGCGAAGCCGCTGACGAAAAGGCGCTCATCCTCAACGAACTCGCCGTGGATTCAGGTCGCGAAGTATGCAAGCTCGACATCCTCTCGGTCAGCGTGGGAACCGCTTTCTTCAGCGAAGACGGCATGGATGCCGAACAGTTGCTCGCCGAAGCCGATCGCCGCATGTACATCGTGAAGCAAATTCATCACGAGAAGATGGAAACCGCACCTGAAGCCGGCACACGCTTCAGTTCGCTGATCAACTAGGGGCTCGGATTGGCACGGATCGCATTGCGTCATTTCGTCCGCATTCTCGTCACGGTTGTGATCGGGGGGATTTTTGCGGCGACACTGGTCCGCTATGCACCGGGATTCGAGTCGGATGAGCAAGCGCTCGATTCGCGCCTGTCAAACGAAAGCGTTCAGGCCCTGCGCAATGCACGAGCAGGCGAGCGGGACGTGTTCGCTTTCTACAAATCGTTTCTTGTCTCGGCGGCACATGGGGATTTCGGAACCTCACGCACGCTGAACCGACCAGTACGAGAACTGGTCTCCGAACGGCTTCCGGTGACAATGAGGTTGATTGGAACCGGACTCCTGCTGGGGTGGGCTCTGGCGCTGCTGTTCGCCGTCTCCGCCGTGATGGTTCGTTTTGCGCCATATGATGTGCTGACGACCGCGGTCTCCGGACTGATTCTCTGCGTGCCATCGGCCGTGCTGGGATTGATCTTCGTATTTGCGAATGCGCCGGCTTCGCTGGCCATCGGTCTGATCGTCTTCTCCCACGTGTTCCGCTACTGGCGCAACCTGCTCGACAAGAGCTACATGATGCCGCACATCGTGATGGCCCGGGCGAAGGGATTGTCTCCCGCTCGCATCCTGGTTTTTCACGTACTGCCGGTGAGTGCGGGACAGTTGTTGGCGGTCTGCGGTATTTCGGTGAGCATCGCGCTCGGTGCTGCCATTCCGGTGGAAGCTCTATGCGGAGTACCCGGAATCGGCCAATTAGCATGGCAGGCCGCTTTGGGAAGGGATCTGTCACTCCTGGTGACGCTGACATTTATCGTCACGATCGTGACTCTGCTGGCGAACACGGCGTCGGAGATTTTCGGCCAGGCGTTCAGGGTGCAGGAAGCATGAAACGCGTCCGGCAAATTTCGTGCGTGCTGTTGCTGCTGATCGTGGGAGCGAGCTTTGCAGCCGAGCTGCTGGCCTCAGCGAATTACGCTACTCAGTTCCGCGATGAGCTTCCGAACGCGGCGCCATCGCGACAGCACCTGCTCGGCACCGATGACCTCGGCCGTGACAGGTTCTCACGCGTCCTCTTTGGAACACGCGTGTCGCTGCTACTAGCTCCGGCGGCAGCGCTTCTTTCCACCTTGCTGGCGGCAGTCGTAGGGGCCCTTGCCGGGTATATCGGCGGACGCTGGGAAAAGCTCGCGATGGCGTCGGCTGACCTATTCCTCTCGCTACCGTGGCTGTTCCTTCTCCTCATGGTCAGGGCGATGCTGCCGCTGAACGTGTCGCCGTTCACGTCGGTGATGGTGACGTTTCTGTTGCTTGGACTCCTGGGATGGGCGGCATCTGCGCGGGTGCTTTGTGCGGGTGCGCGGTCGATCCGCAATTCCGATTTCGTATTGTTAGCGCGGGCCTCTGGTATCGGACGCCTTCGCGTGTTGTTCCGTCACGTGTTGCCGAACCTGAAGCCTGTGCTGCTGGCGCAGTTCTGGATCTCGATTCCGGTGTTCATCCTGAGCGAGGCGAATCTTGGCATCCTTGGACTTGGCGTGGCTGAGCCGCTGCCCTCCTGGGGAAGCCTGCTTCGTGAACTCGAGAATTTTGCGAATTTCGGCGGAGAGTACTGGCGGCTCGTTCCCCTGGTACTCCTGGTTATTACGGTTACGAGTTTTCAATTGGTGCTTTCCCGTACCGATGAGGTGTCAGCATGAAGCGCGCCCTTCGTCTGCTGAGCTGTGCGGCACTTGTGTTCGTCCTGGTGCTCTCGGCATTCGCCCAGGGCGGCGAACTTCGCTTTTGTATCAAGTCCGATCCGAAGACCTTCAATCCCGTCGCTGTGGCGGATGATGCTTCCGAAACAGTTCGCTACCTCACCGGGGGCGTACTGGTGCGGGTGAACCGGCAGACGCAGCAACTGGAGCCGGAACTGGCTACCTCGTGGAAGATCACCAACGCAGGGAAAACCATCACCTTCACACTGCGCCCGAATCAATATTTCTCCGATGGCACTCCGTTCACCGCGGAAGACGTTGCATTCACGGTGAAACAGCTAACCAATCCCAATCTGCACTCGCCTACCGGAGACGCGTTTCGATCGGGAACGGGAGACGTAACGAGCAAGATTCTGTCCGGCAACAAGATCAGCATTACCTTCCCGGGGGCGATTGCGGGTCTGGATAGGCTGTTTGACCAGGTTGCGATCATGTCTGCGAGGTCGCCGAAGAAAGAGAGAGCGGTGCTCGGCCCGTTTTTCCTCGCCGATCACAAGCCCGGCTCGTATCTCTATTTCCGCAAGAACAACAATTACTGGAAGAAAGATGCGCAAGGGCGCAAGTTGCCGCTGCTTGATGCCGTCAGGCTCGACATCCAACCGAACCGCGAGATCGAGGTCATGCGCTTCCGTCGCGGTGAAATTGATCTGATCAACAGCCTCGATTCCGATTTCTATGCAAAGCTTCAACAAGGTTCCGAGGCGCAGGTCCGCGACGCCGGTGCATCGCTCGATTCCGAGCAACTTTGGTTCAACCAGGTGCCGGGAGCTCCCATCGCCGATTACAAGAAAGCATGGTTCAAGTCGCAAAACTTCCGGCGGGCTGTAGCGCTTTCCATCAACCGTGCAGACCTGGTGCGAATCGTCTTTGGTGGACACGCGCAAGCTGCAATCGGTCCGACTTCGCCCGCAAACAAATTCTGGTTCAACACCAAACTCAAGGCGCTTCCTTACGACACGCAACTTGCGCTCAACCTGTTGAAGCAGGATGGATTCCAGTTACAGGGCGGCACGCTGAAAGATGCGCAAGGACGGACCGTGGAGTTCTCCATCGTTACGAACTCCAGCAGCAAGCCGCGCGAGCGCATGGCGACGATGATTCAACAGGACCTGTCCAGGATCGGCATCAAGGTGAACGTCGTGACGCTGGATTTTCCCTCAATGATCGAACGCATCACCGCGAAGTTCAATTATGAGGCGGCGATCCTCGGATTCATCAACACCGAGATGGATCCAAATTCGCAGATGACGGTGTGGCTGAGCAGCGGCGAGAATCACGCGTGGAATCCGAATCAAAAGTCGCCTGCGACCGCGTGGGAAGCCGAGATGGACAAGTTGATGCAGGCGCAGACGCAATCACCGGATCCGAAGAAGCGCAAAGCTGCTTGGGACCGGGTACAGGAGATCGTTTACGAGCAGCAACCGATGATCTACCTGGTGAACAAGAATGCGCTTTCGGCCGTGTCGTCGAATCTCGTGAATGCCGCGCCGGTGGTACTTCGTCCGCAGACGTATTGGAATATCGATCGGCTCTACCTGAAATCCGACGCTGACAGGAGCGGCAAATGAGCACTCCTCGCGATGTTCCTTTACTGTCGGTCTCGCTTAGCGTCGGCTATCGGAACAAACCGGCTGTGTTGAAATCCGCCTTCCTTGAAATGCGTCAGGGCGAAGTGCTCGGATTAATCGGCCAGAGCGGATCAGGGAAGAGCACGCTGGCGCTCTCCATTCTGCGGCTGCTGGAAATGAAGGGCGGACATGTGAGCGGGAGTGTCTTCTTCCAGGGGAGTGATCTACTCAAGCTGAAAGAATCGCAAATGCGCAAGCTGCGCGGCAGCGATATCGGCTTAGTGCTGCAAAGCCCGTTGTCATCGCTGAACCCGGCGCTTCGGATTGGCAGCCAATTGATGGAAGCTTGGAAGGCGCATGCCTCCGGCCCGCGCGAAGAAGGTCTAAACCGGATCAAGGATGTGTTCGCGAGCGTGAGCCTGCCGTCCGAAGAGGAGTTCCTGAGACGCTATCCCTCGCAGTTGAGCGTAGGGCAGGCGCAGCGAGTGCTAATCGCGATGGCGGTGCTTCATCGTCCGGCGCTGTTGATCGCCGATGAGCCAACGAGTGCCCTTGATGTCATTACCCAAGCTGAGATTCTCCAGCTGTTTCGCCAGCTCAACCGTGAACTCGGCACCGGCATTCTTTATATCTCACATGATTTGCTTTCAGTCGCATCTGTCTGCGACCGCATCGCCATTCTGAATTCGGGAGAGATCGTGGAATGCGGTGCCACTGGGCAGATCTTCAATCGTCCGGCGCATCCTTACACGCGCAAGCTGATTGACGCATTGCCCGAAAAACCGGCAATTCCGGACGAGCGCCGGTACCGCGCCATGCTCAGGCCGCAGGCAATTACGATTCAATAGTCTGGATTATTTCTTTTCGCAGGCACCCGGCCCGCCGCGAAGCCCTCAAGTTGAGCCTGCGGAGCCGCAGTTGTTGCGCGAAGACCACTGCTCGCCACGCCATCCGCGTCCAACACTCGCGCCCACGGAATAGGTGGAGAACATCTCTTCCAGGTCGCCGCTACCGCAGTTGGGGCAACTCGCCCTCTGGCTCCCCATTACGAGTGCCTCAAACGGGCGTTTACACTTCTTACAGGTGTATTCGAAAATTGGCATAGAAGCGTTGTACGTAGACATTTTAGATGGAACCCGAGGCCCCAATCAAAACCGCGCACACAGCCATGAGTGACGGCCAACCTTGTCCTGATACTTTTGTGCCGCGGCGTTTCCTTTCCGGGGGACACCTCCAGACCCTCGTCAGCCATATTCTGCCCCGGAAGAACGGCTTAAGTGCGCCAGAGGAGCGACTTTTCCAAGTCGACACCGATGTCCAGGTGCTCTGCCATTGCCATTGGCAGCCTGATCGGGCACAGCGGACCACGATCATCATCGTCCACGGTCTCGAGGGATCAAGCGAGTCTCAATACGTCGTCGGCACCAGCAACAAGGCCTGGGACCTCGGCATGAACGTGGTGCGCATGAACATGCGCAATTGCGGCGGCAGCGAGAAACTTACGCCCACTCTCTACAACTGCAGCATGTCGGGCGACGTCGGCGCCATCGTACGAACTCTCATCGAAGGTGACGGACTGCAGTCAATCGCGCTCGCCGGATTTTCCATGGGCGGCAACCTTGTCTTGAAGTTGGCGGGCGAGTGGCACACTGACGCTCCTCGTCAACTTGCGGCTGTGACTGCGGTGTCGCCGATCATCGACCTGAGCCCCTCTTCAGCGGCTCTACACGACTGGCAGAACCGTCTTTACGAGTACCGGTTCCTCCGCGATCTGCACGATAGCGTCAGCCGGAAAGCGAAACTGTACCCGGACCGCTACAAGACGTATCCGGTGTTCTCGATCCGTTCGCTGCGTGAGTTTGACGACAAGATCACCGCTCCGCACGGCGGTTTCAAGGATGCCGAAGATTACTACCACCGCGCGGGTTCAGCGCAAGTGGTACATCGCATAGCGGTTCCTACGTTGATCATCCATTCTCTCGATGACCCGTTTATCCGGCTGACTCATGAGACGCGCAGCAAGATACTTGCGAACCCACACATTCGGTACTTGGAGACGCGACACGGTGGTCATTGCGCTTTCCTTGCCCAAGCCGACGGATACGATGGACGTTGGGCGGAGAGAACACTGCTTGAATTCGTTCGTGAATTTGCGGCGTAGAACCGATACCATGACTTCATCGCATGCAAGCAGAAATCTCCGTTGAACTTGGCGCTGACGATCCCACATTGGCTGTTCCGTGGTCCCATCCCGAATCGCAGTACAGCTACATCGATCTCCGACGATTTCCCGAACAGCTCGAATCTGTCGCGGAAGCTCGAGAGTTTTCGGAGCTGAAGGAGTTTTTGCAGGCGTTGAACGCGAGTAATTCCGCGCTACAAACCGCAAAATGTGACGCGTGGTTCAGTGAGGAAATCACCGAGGAGGAAGCGATCTTCGGTGCCTCATGCAAATTCGGCTCTTACGTCGACGCATTCTTCCAGGTTCTCACGCCACGGTATTCGTTTCCGCTGCATGAAGCATTCGGAAGCCGGCTCGTGGAGCTGCTGAAACGAGCTCCAGAGATTCAAGCGTCCTTCGAAGGAATCATCCGCCGGGGACATTTCGAGAACGGCGGCGACGTCAAGGAGGGTTTCTATTACACCCTCTACGTATTTGGATACGGCGACGAGCAGGTGGAAGCACGGCAATCCTGGGGCATCGCGTTACGGCTGCTATCGAATGCGTTACTGCAGATTTCCTCGATCTAAAGAAATTCTATCGTGATGCGAATGTGTAACATCGAATGGAGCTCAGGGAGAGGATCACAAGAGTGACAGCTACCCAAAGCCAAACACCTTCGCGCGTTATGGTATTGCTGGCGTTCATCGCCATCTACGTAATCTGGGGTTCCACTTATCTTGCGATCCGTTACGCTGTGGAAACCATTCCGCCGCTAATGACTGCCGCGGCACGTCATCTCACTGCCGGAAGCATTCTGTTCGTTTGGGCGTGGAGTCGCGGCTTTCGCCCGACACGTACCCATTGGATTGCTGCCGTGAAGATCGGGGCTCTCTACTTCCTGGTTGGCCACGGGCTACTGCACTGGGCAGAGCAACACGTGGCTTCCGGACTCGCGGCGCTGCTGATTGCGACTGAGCCGATGATCATCGCGGCGCTGGCTGTTATGGCCGGGCAGGAGCGCCTGACGTTTCCGACGGTGATGGGCATGCTTCTGGGCCTGCTTGGTGTGGGAGTATTGATGGGCGGTGGCGCTTTACATGGATCGGCGGAACTCGCCGGCATCGTCGCCGTGCTGCTCAGTGCCGTGGCGTGGTCGGTTGGCGTTCATTTCTCACGCCGGGTTGCTTTGCCGGAAGACTCGCTGGCTGCATCGGCCATGACGTTGCTCTGCGGATCCGCTCTGCTATGGGTAGTTGCGTCCCTTACCGGCGAGTTCACAGACGTTCACACAAGCCAGGTCAGCATGCGATCAGTTCTTGGTCTTCTATACCTGATCTTCTTCGGAACTATCATCGCGTTTACCTCTTACACATGGTTGCTGTCGCACACGTCGGCGACTGTCGTTTCCACACACACCTATGTCAACCCGGTGGTGGCGGTTCTGCTCGGATGGGCGCTGGCAGGCGAGCCGTTAAATGCGCGAGTGATCATCGCAGGGACCGTGATTCTCGGCTCTGTCGTATTGATCCGAAGAGGCACCCGGGCGCGACAAGTGTCAGAGGAACTGGCGGCTTGTGAACAGTGATTCCTGGCTGCCGGCGAGCCAGTCGTCTGGTGTATTCTTGATGGAGACCGCAAGGGCCCGTAGCTCAATTGGATAGAGCATCAGCCTTCTAAGCTGAGGGTTGCTGGTTCGATCCCAGCCGGGCCTACCATCTCTTAAGTTTGACCTTTCGTGACTGCTTCCTGGTTACCTTCAACTCATCATCATCCCGCTGCGATAAGTAACTCGCTTGACACTACAAAGACTCTGGAAGATAGTCTGCATAGGGCAGTATCCCCCGCTGCCATTCGCGTACTCCTATGGCGAAACGTACTGAACCTCGTCTTTCGAAAAAAGCTGAAATTCGCGTATTCGGAATGGATTCGAAAGGTCACCCGATCAACTTGCCGGCAAAGACCGTGGACATCAGCATGCACGGAGCTCGGATCTCCGGGGTGAACTGCTGGGACTATCCCGGCGAAACCGTGGGCATTCGCTGTGGGACGGAAAAAGCTCGTTACCGCATCGTGTGGGTTGGTTTACCCGGAACGCCGCTGGAGGGACAGATCGGAGTAACGTGCGTCGATACGGGCAAGTACATCTGGGATGTGACGCCTCCGACAGCGGAACCACAGCCGTCCGAAACGCCGCTACCAGTCCCGCTGAGAAGCGTGGGCAACAAGATAGGGCTGGCGCCAGCTGCCACGCACTACGATGATCATCGCCGGAAGGCCGAGAGGTTCGTGGTAAATGGCGGCGCAAACGTCCGGGAAGTAGGTAAGAACATACCGCAGTGGACCACCATTCACGACCTGAGCTCCGGTGGATGCTATGTAGAAACCACGGCGCCGCTTCCGGAGCAAACGCGTGTGGATGTCACCATCCAGGTAGGCGACATAAAGATCGATTTGCGAGGCATCGTCACGGTGAAGCATCCGCTGGTTGGGATGGGGATCCGATTTACCGAAATGTCGCCGTTGAACCGCGACCGCTTGCGCCATCTGATCGGTAGCTTGGAGCACGCCGAGGGACACGCAGCGGGAACCGGCTTCTAACTTATTTCGTCGCGGCGATTTCTTCCAACGCCTTCGCAATCACCAGGCACTGAGCGCGCAACCTCTGCAACGTGCTATTCATGCCATTCACTTTTTCGACCAGGCCTCGTGCTTCCGCCACATGCAGTATGGCGGCGCACTCTTCCTGCATGCGGTTCGCATATTGCAGCAGGTACGCAAGCGCGTCGGCGTGTGGCTTCCAGAGATACGCTGAATGCTGCCGTTGCCTGAACTCCTCCAGCTCCAGTAGCATGCGCGCGTAAACGGCCACGGAGTTGGCGATAGCCTGCGCGTAATCTCCGCGAAAACTTTTTTCTCCACGAAACTCGGCGCGGAACGCTTCCACCTCAGTCGTCGAAAGCGGCAGGTTCCCATTGCGCATCGGATAAACGTTAGCGGCTTTGGCATCGGCGGCCAGCACGAAATTGCGAATGGACTCGACCATGCTGCGTAGCTTGCCTTCCTCCACTGTTCGGTCCAGGCTGCGGCCGATATCGGCGGCTGAGCCTCCGCCGACTGTTTGACGCGGAGCGGTTGCGGCCTGCGTGGCGGGATGCGGACGCTGCGCCAGTGGGCTTGCGGCGGCAGCACCGGCGCTTCCAGCAGTGCCGATCCGGCGGCTATCCACGGCTTTCTTGAACTTCGAAACTTTTCGCAATTGTTCCTGGGCGCGACCGTATTCTTTTTCGAGGATTTCCTCTTCCTGAACTTCCGACAACTGTTTCACCGTAACGTCGCCTTCCACCCGTGCCATGATGCTTCCGCCGGCCTGCTGCACGGAACTGGCGAACTGCTTGATACTTCGCGTGGCTTCCCGGAACAATTCATCAAAATGATTGCCGATAAACACGTTGTATTCGGCCATGGTCGCCAGAACTCGAGGATGGTAAAAAGACGCGCCAAAGCGAAGCTTGATATCCCGTACCCGCTGCATAACGCCGGAGTCCATCAACTTGTCGAAATGACGAATGTCTTCCACTTCCTGCCGGATAAACGGAAACTCGCGGACTAGTTGCCGATGTTGGTCGGGTAACGGCGGCACCCCTTGAAGTCCCAGGATGGTGTAGATCTCCTGTTCAAACGGCGAGGGCGATTCTTCCGACCACTCATCGGCCGAGCGCAGCGGGAGCTTGAGATTCCGAAAGAGGAACGTGATCGTGAAGTCGGCCTTATCGCGGTCGCTCTCGTCGCTGGAGTGCTTCTGGTAGAAATAGCGGAGGAGGGCTTCGGCGCTTTCCTTGCGGGTACCGTCTTTCAAACCGTCGCGGATCATGACCGGTGCAATCGCCATATCCAGCAAAGCTAGCCATCGGCTGAGCTGGTCCACGGATTGGATGATCTTGTCCTTGCCGCCGACGGCGCCCTGAATGTCGTAAGGCACCGGAACGTCAAAGCCTAGTTTTTCCTGCAAAAGCGAAACATAGAAGCCATGCACGGCCGCCATATCAAGCAATTGCTGCAATGGATTGTCCATTACGGGGTCTCCTGGACGTTAAAGCGAGCAAATCGGAGGGATATCGACTTGCGAAGTTTATTCCAGCGTAAACACAGGTCGCAAGCGCAAATGGCAAAGGGCAGGCGGATGCCTGCCCTTTAGTGGATCAAACGCACTAATTAAGGAACTGAACACCCAACAGATCGCCGTCGCAGACACGTACTTCGACATTCAACACTTGCTGCACGTGGCCGGACTCCACAACTTTAATCTCGATTCGGGTGCCCGGCTGAAACCGCGCACGCAAAGTTGTCTCCGCCAACCGGATCTGCATCCCGCCGGCGGCTACTTTCTCAACGCGCCCGATGTCCACGCCGCTCTCATCAACGGCTCTGACGTTCTCATTCGTATCGAATCTTTCGAACCTGCGACGTCCCCGATCTGGATTCGTCTCGCTCATGTTATTTGCCGCCCATCACCAGCTTGGCGATAGTGGAAAGCTGCATGTTTGACGTCCCTTCGTAAATCTTGCCGATTTTCGAGTCGCGGAAGTACTTCTCGACAGGGTAATCCTTAGTGAAGCCGTATCCGCCATAGATCTCGAGCGACAGCGACGTGACCCGCTCCGCTACCTGCGACGCGAACAGCTTGGTCATGGCAGCTTCTTTCACGAAATTCATCCCCGCGTCTTTCATGCGGGCCGCGTTGTAAACCATCATGCGCGCGGCTTCGATCTCGGTCGCCATCTGGGCGATCTGGAACTGAATTCCCTGGAAGTTCGAGATTGCCTGTCCGAACTGCTTGCGTTCCTGCGCGTACTTCACAGCATATTCCCATGCGCCGCGCGCAACGCCGAGCATCTGCGCACCGATGCCGATGCGACCTTCGTTCAAGGTTTCGATTGCGATCTTGTATCCTTTACCAACTTCGCCTAGGACGTTCTCCTTCGGAACTTTGCAGTCTTCCAGGATCAGTTCGCAGGTGCTGGAAGCGCGAATGCCAAGCTTGTCTTCTTTTTTGCCGACCGTGAAGCCAGGGAAGTCCTTCTCGACGATGAACGCCGTGATTCCCTTGTAGCCGGCACCCGCGTCAATCGTGGCGAATAGCACGAAGACACCGGCTTCCTTGCCGTTGGTGATCCAGAGCTTGCGTCCGTTCAGAATGTACTCGTTGCCCTTCAGTTCGGCCTTCGTGGTGAGCGCGAATGCGTCCGACCCCGATCCCGCTTCGCTCAGGGCATAAGCTCCGACGGTGTCCGCCGCCAACTTGGCGAGGTATTTCTTCTTCTGGGCTTCCGTACCCCAGCGAATGAACGCGTTGTTTACCAGCGTGTTCTGAACATCGACAACGACGCCTGCCGATGCATCGACGCGCGAAAGTTCCTCTACGGCGAGAATCGCTTCGAAGAAGGTTCCACCGCCTCCGCCGTACTGCTCCGGTGTCTCAATCGCCATGATTCCGAGTTGGAAGAACTGGTCGATCAGGCTGTGCTCGAACACGCCCTTCTCGTCCATTTCTTTCACGTGCGGACGGATTGTTTCCTCCGCGAATTGGCGGATGTTGTCACGAAATAGTTGTTCGTCTTCGGTAAGCGAAACGAGTGGTTTGGGCGCGTCGATTTTTGCTGTCATGGATTCGGGCATCTGCGTACCTCTTAGATAAAAGCTGGGGGCAAACCGGAAATTGTAGCAGAGGTAACCGAACGAGCGTTCAGTCGCCCGTCGCAGCCATCGGCGTAACAGCTTCTTCGCCGGAGACGAAAACACCGTCCTTGAAACGGACAAAACGGCCGGAAATCGCGGGCACTCTCTCACCAGGTACCACGATCCCGACCAGGTTCAGTGGGTCGGCCGCCGAAATCGTCACGACCTCTCCCGTGGGCTGCGACTTGCGCATCGCCCGTAGCGACTCCACAGCGATCGGAAGCGCGAATTGTTCTCCCAGGAATCCGGCAACAAAGCGGCCGCCGCGAATTTCGCCCCGATCTTCGAGCCTTCGGAATGCGATGCATAACTCGCGCCACTTCGGCACCATCGTTTCCCGGGCGAGCAACTCGCGGAAGACCACCCCGTAGCGGCGCAGCAACATCCAGCAGGTTGTTTCAATGGCCTTGGCGCGGTCAGCGAGTTCCACCGGATACATCACGGTCCAGCGGCCGGCGGGGCGCGAGCGTTTGCCATTACGACGGGCTGGATCAATCAACGACCGTAGGTTGTCGAACCCGTCGGCGGTCACCAGTCCGGCGGCAACCAACTCCCACAGTCCAGTTTCGACGTCGTGCTTGGGCAGGCCAGTAGCTCGAACCACATCGGCGAAGAACGATGCTCCTCGCTGACGCAGGAAGTCGAATACCTCGCGGGCGGCTTCGCCCAATCCGGTGAAAACATCTTCCGACGCATCGTTGAGCGAGCCGATCCCGAGATGCGGATTCATCGCCATCCAGTCGCAACTATCCCGCAGGAAGAAAGTAATCGGTGCCACGCTGGTCGGCACCACTCTTCTGGCCCGCTGACCGTTTCCGTTCGCTTCCACCGTCGCAGGATGCGGAGATAAGCGCCCCCAGCCCACCGTGCCGGTGAGGCAGAGTTCATCCAGTTGATCGGAATCGTAGCCACGAAGCCTGGCGGGCAGGATGTAGCGCTCCCAGGCATTCGAGGGCATCTCAAATCCTTGCAGCTGCTGGACGATGTCTTGTAGGCCCCGATCGCCTGCAGTCTGCGAACCCGGCTCCACGTGCTGCCATCGCAGCAGCCAGCGCATGAATTGTGCGGGAGTGACCGGCTCGATTTCTTTCCTAAGACGCCCGATCGTCAGGCGATGAACTCGTGCCAGCAATCGGCGTTCGCACCACTCGATGGAGTTCCCCAGTCGAACGTCATCGAGCGAAGAGTTGCCATCCGCAGGCCGCGCAATCGAGTACCACCCGCGCAGCACCGTCCCACTCGCTTCCAGCCGTAACAATGCCTGCAGCACTTCGTCTTGCTGCAATCGAAGTAGAGAAGCTAGGTGCGACGCTCGCACCGGACCGATGTGCTGCATCCATCCTTGCACTACCGCATGAACAGCATCAGAGTGTCCGGGCGCCTCTTTCTCGACGGCTTCACCAGTGAATGCAGCCCACGGGTAAGCCGCTTTGAAAGTCTGCGTCCGCTCAGACGACACCCAGAAACGTTCTTCGCCGACAGTTGCCGTTACGGCGCGACCGCTGTTTTGCAGGCGTTCGAACATCGCTTGCCAACGGGATGTGATCGCCAACTCTCCTCCGTCTGGCGAATTCATCGTCGACTGCTCCGGCAAAGCGATCAGCGTATAAAGAGCATCGGCGAGTTCGTCCTCGTCCCGCACATCGGGCCATGCTTCCTGCCGAACTTCCTCGATGGCGGCCTGATCGAGGGCGCCAACTTCCTCCAGCACTGATTGCGGCAGTGTCTGTCTGAGGGAAACGGCACGAGCACGACGCTCCTCGAGAGGCGCATCATCCAGATAGGCATATGGATTCGCATTCAGGATCTCGTGCGAAAACTGCGACGGCACCGGAGTATCGACGGCGATGGTTCGAACCGAGCCGGCGCGGATGCCCTCCAGCAAACGCCTGAGTCCTTCCACGTCCATCGCCTCGTGCATTACGTCTTTCATTACTTCTTTGACCAGGGGATGGTCGGGGACTTGTATTTCCCCTTCGATATTTTCGAAGCACGCTGCGACATCAGGAAATACCGATGCCAACAGGTCGTCGCTGCGCATGCGCTGAATCTGCGGCGGAACTTTCTTCCCGCCCTGATATCGCAGAAGCGCCAATGAGCGGTTCGCATCCCAGCGCCACCGCGTCTGGAAGATGGGGGAACCCGTCAAAACTGCCTGCTGCAACACTTCGAACACCGACTCCGGTTGCAGGAAGCTGAAAACATCGGCCAGCGGAAAACTATGCTGCTCTGCGAGCGAGATGTTGAGACCGTTGTCGGTCGCGGCAGCCTGAAGCTCGAAATTGAAACTACGACAGAAGCGCTTACGCAGTGCCAATCCCCAAGCTTTGTTGATGCGCGCACCGAATGGGGCATGGATCACCAACTGCATGCCACCGGCTTCGTCGAAGAATCGCTCCGCGATGACCGTGTCCTGCGTCGGGACCGCGCCGAGTACAGCGCGTCCGTTCACGATATGTGCGATCACCTGCGCCGCACCGGGCAAATCGAGCCCGCATTCCTTTTTGAGCCAATCGATTGTGCTCGCGAGTGGTTCCTGATCGAGGCTGCCCGCAAGCAGGGAAGTGAGCTCCGCCGGCCCGGTTGCTTCCATCAGTTCACTGACACGTTGACGAAGTTCGCCGACGTGAACGGATAGTTCGATCGTGCGGGCCGGCGCTTCTCCGCGCCAGAAGGGAATATTCGGCGGTTGGCCATGCGCGTCTTCCACGAGAATTCTTCCTGAACGGGATTCCACGCGCTGGATTCGCCATGACGTATTACCCAGTAGGAAGATGTCTCCCGCAAGGCTTTCGACCGCGAAGTCCTCGTCCACGGTTCCGACTGTCACGCCTTCCGGCATCGACACGACGTTGAAAAGCGCCGTTTCCGGAATCGCGCCGCCACTGGTAATGGCGGTCATTCGTGCTCCGCGTCGTGCACGTAGACGCCGATTCACCCGGTCCCAATGCAAGTACGCGCCGTAACGCCCTCGTTTCGATGCAATCCCTTCCGCGAGCATCGCTAGAACTTCTTCAAACAGGCCGCGTGTCAGATCACGGAAGCAATAGGCACGCTTCACCAGCTCAAAGAGTTCGTCCTCGCCCAGGCCACTTTCAAGCGCCGGCAACAAGAGAGCGTCGGAGTCGTTTGCTATATGAGGGTGTGAATTCGCCGCCACCTCGGCAACGATCTGCTGCGCAAGAATGTCGAGCGGAGCCTGCGGGATGATCACGCGGTCCAATTCGCCGTGTTGGATGGCGCGCACCAGTGCGGCGCATTCCACAAGATCGTCACGCGTCGCCGGGAAGAACCTGCCCTTCGGTATCGCGCCACGCCAGTGTCCGGCGCGCCCGACTCTCTGAAGCGCGACCGCGATGGCACGTGGCGATTCCAACTGGCACACCAGATCGACGAAGCCGACGTCGATACCCAACTGCAGCGACGCCGTCGCCACAAGCAACTTGATCTCTCCTGCCTTCAGCTTGCGTTCTGCGTCCAACCGCAGCTTTCGGGCCATGGAACCATGGTGCGCCGCAACCTTGTCTTCGCCGAGGCGCTCTCCCAGATGCAAGGCCACGCGCTCCGCCAATCGTCGCGTGTTCACGAACACCAAAGTTGATCGATGCTGGTTCGCCAGTTCCGCCAGGCGATCATAGGTTTCGTCCCACTGCTCATTCGTGGCAATGGGCCCCATTTCACTTCGGGGAACTTCGATCGCCAAATCCATCTGTCTACGATGGCCCACGTCAACCACTGCCGGGGCGGGCCGTTCGGATCCTGTCAGGAAGTGCGCAATTTCTTCGAGGGGTTTCTGCGTAGCCGAAAGCCCAATTCTTACGGGCGGCTGCTCAGTGACCTCTTCCAGCCGTTCCAGCGAAAGCAGCAAATGTGATCCGCGCTTGTCACCGGCGACCGCATGGATTTCGTCCACAATTACGGTCTTCACGTGCGCCAGGTTCTTCCGGCTTTTTTCGGCCGTCAGCAGGATGTAGAGCGACTCCGGCGTCGTTACTAGAATGTGCGGCGGACGCCTCAGCATCCGCTGGCGCTCAAGAGCAAGCGTGTCACCAGTGCGCACAGCGGTACGAATCTCCGGCATCAGGTAACCGCGTTCTGAAGCCAACTGCATGATCTCGGCCACCGGGCCTTCGAGGTTTTTCTGGATGTCGTTGCCAAGCGCTTTTAGTGGGGAGACGTAGAGGACTTCCGTGCAGTCCCGAAGATCGCCGGCGAGGGCTTTCCGGACGAGTCCGTCAATGCAGGCAAGGAACGCCGCGAGCGTTTTGCCAGATCCGGTTGGGGCGGCAATCAGCGTGGTGCGTCCGGCCAGGATGTGCGGCCACCCTTGCTCCTGCGGTTCAGTCGGAGAACCGAACTTTTGCAGGAACCACTCTTCGACCACAGGATGCGCCCACCCCAGGGCACCCCTCCCCGAGGCAATCGGTACGGCGGAAAGCATTGCGGTATTGTAGGCGTTTTCGGGAGCTTTCGCCAGATGTTCGCCTCGCGAAGAATCCGGCTGCTCCGAAAGGTCTAGCCCGACCGGGCACTTGGCCTGTTGGCCCTCTGCTTTAAAATCGGGCCATGGCCCTCCCCTCCCTCAAAGATGTGATCCGATGTCCGCAATGTGCCAGCGCCGATATCGTTTACTCCTGCGAACCTAAGTGCTGCTTCAACCACGTCTGCGCTGAATGCCGCAGTACTTTCGAACTGAACACCGTCAAAACCGGGAAGAGCGACGAAATCTGGGTTGATACGCCACAGCCGAACTCCGGGGAAGCCACTACCAACTGCGCCTCATGCGAAAGTCTTCACCTCGGTGTTCTGAAGAGTGATCAGGACGAGACGCTGCTCGTCTGCGGGAATTGTCAGGCGGTTTCGAAGCTGGTTATTGAGGAGTTTGTCCCCGGAGTTTTCTGAGTTCGCGTTGCGCAGTATCAAACCTTACATTTGCTCGCTCTCAGCGGACCGATAGAATCGATGCATGTCCAAGGAACGTGCGCAAAAAATCAAGCTGATCCTGTTTGACGTGGACGGCGTCATGACCGACGGCACCATCTTCCTGTTTCCCGCGACCGGTGGGCGCGATCTCAGCATCAACGAGCACCAGGAACAGATGTCAGACAAGGGCGGATACGCTATTCACAGCCAGAACGTAATGGAAGCGAAGGGCTTCAACGCGCATGACGGCACTGGAATTTCCTTGGCGAAGCTCGGCGGCCTGAAACTCGGCATCATCACCAAACGTATTTCCGAGACGGTCGCGTTGCGTGCGCGCGATCTGAGACTCGACATCGTGCACCAAGGCATTGCTGACAAGGGAAAGTGCTTCCGCGATATTCTCGAGATGGAAGGGCTTGCTGCCGATCAAGTCGCGTACGTCGGCGACGACATCATTGACCTGCCCATCATGCGCCGTTGCGGACTCGCCATCGCCGTTCGCAATGCGCGTGAAGAAGTGAAGGACGAATCCCACTTCATCACCGATCACGAGGGCGGACATGGCGCCTGCCGGGATGCAATTGAGTACATCCTTCGTGCGCAGGGAACGCTGGATCGTTGCATTGAGCAGTACATTCACGACCGCTCGCCACACACTCCCGACAAGGCAGCGTCGAAAAGATAGAGCGGATATCGCCCTGCAGTTTGGCTGAACACAAACGAGGAGGCTCGGTAATCCATAGCAGGGTAGCCGGGCTTCCATCAGCTTTCTCGATTCTCTCCATCAGCTTTTTCCACGAAAGAATCAATTTCTATCTTCCGGACAAAAACATTGAATTGGACGCTCCTCCGGATGCGTCCTAATCTCGCCCGCACTGGCGTCGAGGTAATTTCTCTTGGCTCCGAAGACTTTAATCTGACGAGAGTGCACGCATGGCGATGTTCAACTTTCAAATTTTGAGCGGAGCAGTAACGCTCGTGATGTTTTGTTCGTTGGGGATGCAGGCGCAAACGGTAGTGCCGGTTAGCGACGGTGCAATGGAGGAGCGCATCCGTCGTCTAGAGTCGGAACTGGCTGATCTTCGTGCTCAAGTTCGCGCGAGCCGCAGTACAACCGCGGCAGCCACTCCCCTCGCACAGCAGAATCTGGTCGCACACGACGAGAAGAAGGAAGAGAAGTCCACGATAGGCAGCCTCCTTGGGCCAACTTCTGTCAGCGGATTTGTTGATCTCTATTACCAACAGAACTTCAATAATCCCGCGAACCGCTCAAGTGGGATGCGCTCGTTCGATACTTCTTCCAACCAGTTTGGTCTCAACCTGGTTGAACTTATCGTCGACAAAACGCCCGATCCTTCGAACAGTCGCACCGGATATCGGATCGCGCTTGGCTATGGCCAGGCGATGAACGCTATCTACTCTGCGGAACCGACAAAAGACATAGGCGTCGATCAATATCTGAAGGAAGCCTACTTCTCCTATCTTGCTCCCGTGGGGAAAGGCATGCAATTCGACTTCGGGAAATACGTTACGCCGCACGGAGCCGAAGTGATCGAAACCAAGGACAACTGGAACTACTCGCGCGGACTGCTCTTTTCCTACGCGATCCCGTACTTCCATTTTGGCATGCGTACGAAGTACGCCTTCAATGACAAATACGCCCTGACGGGATTCATCACGAACGGCTGGAACAACACCATCGACAACAACAGCGGCAAAACTTATGGCGCGACGTTCTCGTGGACGCCCAGCAAGCGCTTCAGCCTGTCCCAGTCGGTGATGGCCGGCCCCGAGGGAACCGACAACAACTCCGACTGGCGCCAGATGTACGACACGGTTATGACTGTCTCCCCAACGGAAAAGCTAACGCTGATGTTCAACTACGACTACGGACGTGGCGACAGAATGGAAGGCTTCGCGAATCCTGTGTACTGGACGGGTGTATCGGCCTATGCGAAGTATGCGTTCGATTCCAAATACAGCATTGCGACTCGCTACGAGTACTACAACGATCATTATGGCTTCACAACAGGAACCGCCGGCCACGTCCAGGGAGTAACAGGCACATTCCAGCGTGTGATCGCCAATCACCTTCTCACGCGACTGGAATTCCGCCGCGACATCGCCAACCACCCGATCTTCACCAAAGGATTGAGCACTCCGGTAAGTTCGCAGAACACCCTTACGGCTGGCATGGTCTTCCTGTTTGATAGTCGCGAAGGAACAAAATAGGCGGCGAGATGAGGGGGGAGGGCTTCGCCGCCTGTCAGAAGGGCGGTCGTCGATGCGAATCAACGACCGCCAATCGCATGTGTTAGTTGATTGTGAATTCCACCGGGGTCCCCTGGTCAGAACTTCCAGCAACCCACACTTTTACTTTTGCGGGCTCGACCACGTTCTTCATGTCCAGGTTCCAGAACGCGAGCTCGGATTGTCCGAGAGTGAATTCCACCTGTTTCGACTCTCCCGGAGAGAGTGCGAGCTTTTGGAATCCCTTCAGCTCACGAACCGGACGTACCACGCTGGTTCCGGTCTGTGCGATGTAGAGCTGCACCGTTTCTTCACCGGCTACGGTTCCACTGTTCTTTACCTCTGCACGAACCGTCAGCTTCTTTGTGCCATTCAGGTCAGCCGCGCTGAACGACGTCGACGACAACGAAACCGGAGAGTAGGTGAATGTTGTGTACGACAGTCCGAAGCCGAATGGGTATAGCGGCGAGTTTCTCTGGTCGATGTAACGCGACTTGAACTTCGGCGTTTCAGCATTCGGTGCTACTGAGTCGTCCACGGTTCCCAACGGGCGTCCGGTGTTCAGGTGGTTGTAGTACATCGGGACCTGTCCAACCGCGCGGGGGAAGCTGACCGTCAACTTGCCGGAAGGATTGTTCTCCCCGTAAAGAGTGCGGGTGATGGCCGGTCCGGCCTGGACACCCGGATGCCATGTCTCAAGAATTGCGGCTACGTTCTCGGCGGCCCAGTTCAGTATGACGGGGCGTCCGCTGAAGACCAGCAGCACAACCGGCTTGCCGGTTCCGGCGACTGCCTTCAACAGCTCGAGCTGGCGTCCCGGAAGCGTGATTTCCGTGCGGGAAGCAGCTTCGCCCGTCATTTCGTTCGACGCTTCGCCGAGCGCGACTACTGCCACGTCAGCCTGTTTTGTAGCTTCCACCGCGGCCTGGATTGCCTCTGTATCTTGCGGGCTCTCCAGAATCCCCGTGCCTTTGGAGAAAATCACCTTCGGTCCGAGCTTTTCTTCGAGCGACGTCTTCAGAGTGACGGCATCTTTGCTCTCGCCTTGTGCCCGCCAGCTACCGAGCATGTCGTGAGCGTTGTCGGCAAAGGGACCAATCAACGCTACCTTCTGCTGTGCCTTCAATGGCAGGACGCCATTGTTCTTCAACAGCACGAAAGATTTCTCGGCGACGGTTCGGGCCAAATCCGTGTGCTCCTTCGCCAACGGAGCTCCAACCACGGGCGGCTTCGTCGTGTACGGGTTCTCGAACAGGCCAAGCGCAAACTTGATGCGCAGTATGCGCCGCACGGCTTCGTCGATTACCGAGGCGGGTACTTTCCCGGCCTTCACCTGCTCAGCCAGCGTGGAGAAATAGAGGTTCGCTTCCATGTCCATATCTACGCCGGCAAGAATCGCCTTGCGTGCTGCGGTCGCGCCGTCGTTGGCAAGCCCGTGAGGGATCAGTTCTCCGATCGAAGTCCAATCGCTTACGACGAACCCTCTGAATTTCCATTCTTTCCGCAACACCTGGTCAAGGGTGAACGGGTTGGCGCTCGCGGGCACTTCATTGAGAGAGTTGAAGGCGCTCATGAAGGTCGCTGCACCTTCCTGCTGTGCAGCGTGAAAAGGAGGCAGATAAACCTGCCGGAGCAAGCGCTCGGGAATCTCCGTAGTGTTGTAGTCGCGTCCACCCTCTGCCGCGCCGTATCCCACGTAGTGCTTGGCGCACGCAGCGATCGACGTCGGATCCGCGAGCGATGTTCCCTGATAGCCGCGCACATACGCACGGGCAATGGCCGATCCGAGGAACGGATCTTCGCCGCCGCCTTCCACGATCCTGCCCCAGCGCGCGTCGCGCGCAATGTCCACCATGGGCGAGAACGTCCATCGAATTCCGTCAGAACTGGCTTCGATGGCGGCAACGCGAGCCGCTTTCTCAATCAACGACATATCCCATGTCGACGACATGCCAAGCGGCGTAGGGAAGGTAGTCCGATATCCGTGAATCACGTCCAAGCCGAAGATGATCGGAATCTTCAGGCGCGACTTCTCCACGGCAATCTTCTGAAGTTCATTCACCCGCGGACCCGTAACGTTGAAGAGTGAGCCAATCTGGCCCTTTTGCAGCATATCTTCGTAGTTGGTACGGCCGGTGCCGGGCCCGGTGGGCGAGCCGGCGGAGTACTGGTTCAACTGCCCGATTTTCTCTTCAAGCGTCATCTGCTTCAGAAGGGAATTGATGCGGGATTCAATCTTGGGATCGTTTGACCACGACTGCGAGAAGGCGACTGCCGTCAGCAGAGTGATGATCAGAAGGAGTTGGCAGCATCGGCGTACGTTGCCGTGGAATCGTGAGAAATTATGCATAAGTCACACCTTTGACGGGCCGTGATAGTGCGGCCCCGGTTCAACCCACTCGGCCGGATTTAGAACGCGCCGGGTGCGGTGTCGTTTATCATGCAGCTTTGTATCGTTTGCAGCTTGTGCGGTTTATGAATCGAGCGTCTGCGTGAAACTTCGACTCGCCCTGATTCACCTCGGGTTCGCACTTACCGGAGTCGTTACAACCATGCTCGGGCCCATCCTTCCGCTGCTTGCCTCGCAGTGGACCTTGAATGATGCCCAGGCTGGCCGTTTCTTCACGGCCCAATTTGTTGCCGCCGTTACCGGATCGTTGCTCGCGGCAAAAGTCCTGGCGCGCTGGGGGACCAGTTGGACCGTCAGCATTGGAATGTTTCTAGTCGCAGCCGGCGTCGGTGCAACCGGAAGCAGCACATTGTGGACTAGCGTCACCGGAATTGGTTTGTACGGACTAGGGCTTGGTTTTGCCCTGCCGGCGACGAATCTGCTAGTAGCCGAACTTGTTCCCGAACGTCGCGTTGCCGCCCTTAATCTGCTGAACTTCTCCTGGACGGTGGGAGCACTGGCGGGCCCGATGTTGATTGCCCAGGCACAGCGCACCATCGGCTGGCGGACGTTTCTCTTCCTGCTTGCAGCGTCATTTGTTGTGACATCGGTTGCGGGACATGCGCGACTGCTAGCGTCCAACGCCGCAGAGCCACCGCAGCGCCAGGGCAAACTGCACCGTGACGATCGGGTTCTCTTCGCTCTGCTTACATCGTTGTTCCTGATCCTGTATGTGGGCGTCGAGAACGCTTTTTCAGGTTGGCTTTCAGCTTTTGCCATCCGCTTTCACCAAACCTCTCCGAAGATGACGGCTCTCATGCAATCGAGCTTCTGGTGCGCCATCCTGGTCGGAAGGCTTGTTGCACCGCTACTGGTCTCGCGCGTGCTGAAGCCCGTCGGAATCGTTACCGCAGGGATCATAAGCGCTGCGCTTGGAATCACCGCTACGCTTCTGTCGAGCAATGTCGCTGTCATGTTCGCCGGAGTCCTGGTATGCGGCCTCGGGCTCTCGGCCATATTTCCAACTGTGGTGGCGATCTTCGCGGAATCGTATGGATCTGGAGGAGCCGGCAGCATCGTGCTTGGCATGTGCGGCGTCGGTGGGGCGACCGTGCCCTGGCTCGTCGGAGTCGTGGGGGCATACGCGCACAATTTGCGCGTTGGTTTCATCGTCCCTCTGCTCTGCCTCACCGCCGCATTGATCACGTTCTGGCGCATCCACAACATGACGATTTCTTCGGCTGAAGCAACTACAGCTTCAGCGGCCCACTTTCGCAGTTGATTCCCGAACGATTAGTTCGGGCTGAACCCTGACGCTTTTCTGTTCTTCTTCCGGATTGTTGATTCGCTTCAGCAGCGTGACTGCCGCAAGTTCTCCCATTCGCCGCATCGGTTGCCGTACCGTGGTCAGGCGTGGGTTCTGGAAAGACGCAGCCTGTATATCATCGAAGCCGATGATCGAAACATCTTGCGGGACTCGAAGTCCGTGGTCCTGGAATGCGCGCATCGCCCCAATCGCCGACATATCGTTGAAGGCCAGCAGCGCAGTGAATGGCTCGTTGCGTTCCAGCAATTTCTTTCCGTGCACGTACCCCTCGTCCGGCGTGGACGGCTCCTCGCCACCTCCGCGATGGCTGCCCTGCAACTGGATCGTCAACTCCGGAAGAACCGGTACGCCCAGTTTCTGCGCTGTCTTGCAGATTCCTTCCCATCGATACTCGGTATCCGCGCTGCCGGCGTGCCCTTTGAAGAATGCGATCCGCTTGTGGCCCAACGCGGCCAAGTGCTCCATCGCGAGTCTTACGGCCTTTCTGTTGTCGATCGCGATATTTGTCACCCCCGGCACGTTGCGTTCACCTGAGACAGCGACTACCGGTACCGGAAGGGAAGCGTTCAGGGGGGTATTCACGCAAATCAAACCTTCTACGCCACGCTCAATCAACAGGTGCGCGTACTCCTCCACCAGGTCCGCTTTTCCGCGATGGCTCACCACGAAGTACAGGTATCCCTCTAAAAGCAGGCGATCTTCAATGCCGCGCATGATGGACGCCGCATAGCCTTCGCTGATCTCCGGCAGGATCATCGCCACCATGAAGCTGCGCTTCTGGCGCAAGGATCGCGCGAAATAGTTCGGACGGTAGTTTAACTCCTGTGCAACCTTGAGGATCCTGTCTTTGGTTTCCTGGGAGATGGCTTTGGCTGCCGGTGCGTCGTTGACCACCACCGAAACGGTCGTCGTGGAGAGCCCCAGTTGTTTCGCAATGGACTTGAGACTGACCCTTTGGTTGGGCCCCGTCGAGGCTTCGTCCCGCTTTGTCGTGGTGGCCGTAGTGCTCATAGCTTATCGACTGCGCCTCCGGTGAATCCACCGGAGAACGTGCCGTGGCACCCCTACGTAATCAAGGAAGTAAATTTCCTGTTGACAACCAGCCAACATTAGCACAGACTTCCTGCGGCTACAGAAACGTTTCTGTAAGCAACAGAAACGATTCTGTCATAAGTAAACAAAAGAAGCCAACGGTTTTTAATCCTCAGACACGATCCGTGATCGGCGAACTCAAAGGCATCACGGGGCCACAGCAAACATATGAAGAAATTCATTCTGATTGCATTCATGGCTGTGTTGTGTGTGTCGTGCGGCGGATCGCCTGCTGCTGCGGCACCACCTTCTTCTTCTAAAACAACTAGCGGTACATGGGTCCTAACCTGGAGCGATGAATTTAATGGAACTGACGGTTCCGCACCCGATCCGGCCAAGTGGGTGATGGAAACCGGCGGCGGGGGTTGGGGTAACAACGAACTCGAGTACTACACCGCAAGAACACAAAACGCACGGCAGGAAAAAGGGAACCTCGTGATCGAGGCTCTCAAGGAAACCTATACGGGTACGGACAATGTGACCCGTGAATACACTTCAGCGCGCCTGAAAACACAGGGCCTGTTCAACCAGACTTACGGCCGCTTCGAGGCGCGGATCAAAATCCCCTATGGACAGGGAATATGGCCCGCGTTCTGGATGCTCGGCAACGATATCGGCACCGCGGGTTGGCCGACTTGCGGCGAGATCGACATTATGGAAAACGTCGGTTTCGAACCGAATAAGGTGCATGGAACCCTCCACGGCCCGGGATATTCCGGTGCGAATCCGCTACCCAGCGTCTACACGCTTTCCAGTGGGCGTTTCGCGGATGACTTCCACGTTTACGCCGTCGAATGGGAGGCCAACGCCATTCGTTTCTACGTGGACGATGTCCTCTATGAAACTCGCACGCCGGCTGACGTTCCGGCAGGTTCGAAATGGGTATTTGACCACCCGTTTTTCGTCCTTCTGAACGTTGCTGTCGGCGGCAATTGGCCGGGAAGTCCGGATGCAACCACCGTGTTCCCGCAGAAGATGTTGGTTGATTACGTTCGAGTGTACTCGCGCAAGTAATGAGAGTGACGTACATCACTTTTGTTTGGGAATGTAAGTGTCACAATCGAGTGAAATCCTGCTACAGAAGGACTATTTCGCTCGCAACGCAAAAGTTTTGAATTGTCCCGGCTGTTCCCGGCGCTGAAAGCATTTGGTACTAACCGGTCCGCTTTCGCAAAAGTCCAGCGGGATTTAGGAGCCTTATGAAAGTGAAGTTATTTGTTTTCGCCCTGGTGCTAGTGCTCATCTCCGGGACGATGCTGGCTCAGTCCGATCGTGCTTCCATCACCGGCACGGTAAAGGACTCATCCGGTGCGGTCATCCCCGGTGTGCAGGTCACTGTCACCAATGTTAAAACCAACACAGCTTCCGCGGTTGAGACGAACAGCCTTGGAACCTATTCCGTCCTGAATCTGCCGATCGGCACGTATACCCTTTCCGCGTCGAAAGCAGGCTTCTCCAAGTTCGAGCGGACCGGGATTACCCTCGCGATCAGCCAGATCGCAGAGATCAACGTGCAGATGAACGTCGGCGCAGCCACCGAGACCGTCACGGTATCCGAGGACGCCCCGCTGCTCAATACTCAAACCGCAGCCATCAGCACCAACCTCACCAACGCTGCAGTCAATGAACTTCCGCTGAACGTGCAAGGCGGCAGAAATCTCTCCAATTTTATGTTCGCCTATGTTCCCGGAGTCGAGGGCAGTGACTACGACTCGCATATCGGCGGCAGCTTGAGCAAGACCAAGGAAGTCATGATCGACGGTACTTCCGCCGTCGCCCAGATCGGTGGCTACATCAGTGAATCCAGCCCGCCGATGGAAGCAGTGGAAGAGTTCCAGGTCAGCACCACCGGCCTGCGCGCCGATGAAGGCCGCAGCGGCGGCGGCGTGTTCCGCTACAACATGAAGTCCGGAACCAATAGCTGGCACGGCAGCGGCATCTACTTCATGCACAATGAAGCTCTGAATGCCACGGCGTGGGACAAGAACTACAACAAGTCACTCTGCGTTTCCAACGCCGGCAGCGACAGCGCCGAAGCTTCAAGCTGCGCCCGCCGCTTCAGCAAGCCTGACGACCGCCTCTACAACTACGGCGCCAACGTTAACGGCCCGATCGTGAAGGACAAGCTGTTCTTCTCCGCGTCCTGGGAGCGTTACACGTTTGCAAACTACGGAATCGGCGGCCTCGGCTCGACCGTTCCCACCACCGCGTTTTTGAATGGCGACTTCAGCGCTCTCCTGGACACCAACACCGTCCTGGGTACGGATGCCGCCGGCCAGACCATCTACAAGGGTGCGATCTTCGACCCCGCGAACCCGAACCATGTCTTCCCGGGGAACATCATCCCGACCGCGCGGTTCAGTGGCGTTTCCAGGAAGATTGTTGACCTTTACAAGCAGTATTATCAGCCGCTCTCGGCAAGCCTTACCAACAACAACGCCATGCCGCTCACCAATCCGGCGACCTGGTATCAGAGCAACCAGTACAGCATCAAGATCGACTACAACCTCAACGACAAGCACCGCGTGTACGGTTCGTTCATCTACGCGTACATCCCACGTCTGCTTTCCGATCAGGGCGGTATCTGGTCGGCTGGCTCGCAGGACGGTGGCCCCATGGCCAACGCCTACGACCACAACACGAAGTCGCCTTCGGTTCGCTTGAGCGACTCCTGGACGATCTCGAACACGATGATCAACGTGTTCGGCGTTACGTTCAACCGCTTCCACAACCCGAGCAGTGCGCGTTCTCAGGAAGGCAACTGGTCCTCGACGCTTGGCCTCGGCAACTTCGGTGCAGGGAACTTCCCGATCATCAAGTTCCAGGGCGTTAACGGTGATCAGCATCGCAGCGTGGCCGGCAAGTTCATTGACGAAAGCCAGCTTGGCAGCCAGTTCAATGACTTCTACACCGCCAACACGCTGATCTTCAGCGATAACCTCTTCTGGGTCCGTGGCCGTCACACCTTCAAGTTCGGTGGCGACCTGCGCATCATGCAGTTCAATACGCACGGTGATTACGGAGTTCCGACGTTTATCTTCGATCCTGCTCAGACCGCCGGCACCTACGGTGGCGATGCTGGATTCGGATTCGCCAGCTTCCTGCTGGGCGCCGCGAACCAGGCTTCGGTCAGCGAAGTGAACCAGACCTACGGACGCAGAAAGTCGCTCTCGCTCTATGCGATGGACGACATCAAAGTGACGCCGAACTTCACGTTGAACGTTGACCTCCGCTGGGACTTCAACGGTCGTTATCACGAGAAATTCGGACGCTGGTCGAACTTCAACCCCACGCTAATGAACCCCGTTACCGGCCGCCCGGGAGCGCTTGAGTTTGCCAAAGACGGCAGCGATTCCTTCGAGCGCAACCAGTACTACCGCAACTTCTCGGGTCACATCGGTGGTGCATACCAGATCACTCCGAAGACCGTTGCTCGCGCATCGTTCGGCGTGTTCTACGTTCCTCTCAACCTGAACACCTGGGGCGCAATCCCCTACGGCTTCAACCCCGGATTCGTTAACAACAACGAATACAAAACGCCGTTCAACTGGGATGGCGGCTATCCCGGACAAGCAGTGGACATCGGCAAGGACCCGAACTTCACGAAGTGGGGCATGGTTTCCATCGATCCCCGCAGCCTGATGCTCGGCAACGTGCAGGCCTGGTCCGTGGGCGTTCAGCAGGAAGTTAGCCGCGACCTCATTCTCGAAGCTAACTTCATCCAGAACCACGGTTACCATCTGGAAAGCGGCTATCTGGCCGGCAACCAGCCGAACCTGGCGAACTACACCGCCAACGTCGGCAACCTCTGGAACTGGGAACCGGTTCCGGGCGCACCCGGCGGCTGGGGTTCCGGTTGGATGAACCTCACTCCGTTCCCGGCCGTTGCTTCCACTTGGGGTCCGTTGTTCTACGTTGGATCGCCCCTCGGCAACAGCGATTACCAGTCACTGCAGTTCAGCGTAAAGAAGCGCAATTCGCACGGTCTCTCCATGCAGGCGAGCTACAGCTTGTCCTCGGCGCATGGAAATACCGATAACGCCTTCCAGGAACTCTGGTGGACCGGTCCGCTTCAGGACGTTTACAACCTCCAGGAAGAACGGAAGACCATCGCTTCCTTCGACCAGACCCACATCGTGAAGGGTTACGTCACCTATGAGCTGCCTTTCGGAAAGGGTAAAGCCTTCCTGTCTGACGCAGGCTCCGGACTGAACGCCCTGATCGGCGGATGGAACGCGGCTTTCGGCTTCCACTACAGCAGTGGCACGCCAATGCGCATCACCGCCAACACGTGGTATCCGGGAATCAACAACGTTTACTCGAACATCAACACGAACTGCAACATCAACCAGAGCTACAGCGGTGAGGTTGGCGGCACGTACTTCAACACGGCGTGCTTCTCCAATCCGGCCTACGGTGCTTTCGGAAACGCGCCGGGATACCTCTCCCAGCTGCGTAACCCTGGTGTTGCGACTGAGGACCTTGGCCTTAACAAGAGCATCCGGTTCGGCGACAGATATCTTTTGACCCTGCGCTACCAGATGTTCAACGTCTTCAATCGCCGCAGCTGGGGCGGCCCGAACACCGGAATCGGCACTGCGGAATTCGGCAAGGTCGGTACTCCGGATGGTCAGGGTCACTACTACGCGGTCGGTGGAAACCCCGGGCCTCGGGTTGGTCAGTTCGGCCTGCGGTTTAGCTTCTAGTTTCTCTTACTGCAAGCACTTCAGGGCAGCCGAAAGGCTGCCCTGCTTTTTATGTCCAGAGCGCTCCCCAGCCGCGGCTGCATAGCTGCCACCCCAGCCAGACCAGCCACACGGACATGGCAAACCGCAGTTTCTGGCGAGGAATAAATCCTCCCAGGTACGCGCCTGCCAACGCTCCTACCGCTCCGCCCGCAATCAACTTGATCACCACCGGCGCCACGAAACTTCCGTGCGCGAAATGCCAGCCGCCGCCTATTAACGCCAGAACGAAACCGAACATCAGGTCCGTTCCCACAATTTCCGCCGTCGTGAGCTTGCTGAAATGAAACAGCGCCAACGTTCCCAGGGCGCCTGCTCCTGCCGACGAGAATCCGACCTCCGCTCCGATCAGCCCTGCTGCAACTGACAGCTTTTTCGGCGAATTCTCCTTTGTCGGCTGACCCGACTTTTCCCGAAAGTAACGCCAGATCGTCAGTGCGGCAGAGAAGATTACGATCCCGCCCACCACCGTCACCACGATGGCGCCGCTGCGCCCCGTCTGTAGACGCGCGAGCAGAGTGGATCCCGCAATCACACCGGGAACGCCTCCCAGCAGCAGGTACCACAGGACGCGAAAGTCCACTTGCTTCCGTGACAGATAAACCGGAACCGCGAGTGTCTTCACCGCGGCCACGAAGATCAGCGACGTTCCCACCGCTTCCGCCGCCGGCATCCCCAGAAACAGGATGAGCACCGGAGCTGTGATAACCCCGCCTCCCACTCCGGTCAGACCGATACTAACCGCAATCAGGAATCCAATAACCAGTTCCACTACTTCGCCTCGTCAAACGTGTGTATGCCGCATTCCAACTTCTGGCCGCCCCATCTTCCGGAGCGGGGATTTCCAGGATCGAGTGGAACGGTGGTACACGGCTGACAGCCGATGCTCGAATAGCCATCGTCATACAGAGGCAGATAGGGAATCTTTCGCTCTTCAAGGCGACGCCACGTCGACTTCCAGTCCCATGCCGCCAGCGCATTAACTTTCGTGATATGTCGCCCGCTGGGCAATGTCGGATACTCGACAAAAGGCAAGTTGGCGCGTGATGGCGACTGCTCCCGGCGAAGCCCTGTAAACCAGATGTCGAAGGGTTCCAGTCCGCGAAGCAGCGGTTCCACCTTTCGGATCTTGCAGCAGTAATCCGGCGCCACTTCGTACAGCCTTCCGTGCTTCGCCTCCTGTTCCGCAACCGAGAGATCAGCCTTCAGGTTGATCAGATTCAACCCAAGCTCCTCCGTCATGCGATCGCGATAGGCGTATGTCTCGCGGAAGTGATAACCGGTATCCAGAAACAGAACCGCCACATCGGGTCGGTGCTGGCGCACAAGGTCCAGCACCACCATGTCTTCTGCCTGGAAGCTGCACGTCACACACGCACGCTGGGTGGATTCGGCCAGGAACGATGCGACAAGCTGCTCAGCGGTGAACTTCGTGTAATCGACGGATGTTGCTGTCATGGCTAATTCCTCCCGTTTATTCCAGCGTTGATGATTTCGGTCAGTACTTCTCGCGCGCCCTGTTCGTCACCGTTTCGCAACCGTTCGCGGGCTTGGGAATCCACCAGCCGATACCAGACTCTCTTTCGTTCATCGAAGGCAGGAAATTGCTCCGCTATTCGTCGGCGCATTCCTCCCACGATCTCCAGCAATCGTCCGTACTCCGGCCCAACAAACTCTGCGATCTGATCGCGAACCCTCGACGCTAGCGCTGGACTCTTTCCATTCGACGAAACCGCGATCAGCAGATCGCCTTGCTGGTGGATCGCCGGATACGTGAAGTTGCAGTGCTGTGGATCATCCACCGCGTTGAAAAGCACGCCGCGCTCTTCAGCCTCAAGCCAGATTGCGTGGTTCTTCTCGTGACCCAGCGTTGCGATTACGAGAAAGAAACCAGAAAGATCGCCGTGCTGATAGTCGCGTGCGACGTGTGCGGCCTGCGATCGATCCAGCCACTCCGGCGCCTCGCTCGATATCAGCGTCACCTCAGCGCTGGCCCGCAGTAGTCCCTCGAACTTCTGTTGCGCGCCAAAGCCGGTTCCGATTACGAGGCAGCGTTTTCCTTCCAGGTCCAACATCACGGGGAATGAAAAGCTCATGCTTCCACCTCAACCTGTTCTGGCCGGACGGAGTCGGAAGGAAAGTCTCCGAAGTTCGTTCGTTCGCAGAACTCCCCGAATCGTTCGTTGTGCAACCGGTTATCGCGATAGTTACGGAGCACAGGCCGCAGCACCTCTGCGATCTGCGTTCGTTTGACTTTGTCGAACAGCACCTTTCCCAGCCGCGTACCCAGGTGTGAACCACCGGCGTAGATCGTGTACAGGTCCACGCTCTGGCCCACGATCCCGATCTCGGCGGTGTACGGACGCGCGCATCCGTTCGCGCATCCGGTTATGCGCATCGAGACTTCCTGCTGATCCAGTCCAACGGCATCGAGTTCCGCCTGAATCTGCGCGGAGATCTGCGGCAGCACCCGCTCAGCCTCGGTTACGGCGAGACCGCACAGCGGCAGCGCGGGGCACGCCAGCGAATCGCGCAACACCGGAGGCAGTTCCACCGCCTGTACGATCCCGAAGGTCCGCAAAGCTTCCGCAATCGCGCCTCGCTGGCCATCCGTGATGTCCGTCAACAAGATGTTCTGCTGCGACGTGAATCTCACGTTAACCCGGAAGGTCCCGACAATATGGCGCAATCCGCTGCGAATCCGCGATGTCCCTTCGTCTCGAATGCGACCGCTCACAACAGGAAGTCCAACGAACCAGTTACCCTTGTCATCCTTGTGCCAGCCAAAGTGATCTTTGCCGCTCGCCCATTCCAAATCCTGAGCAGGTTCCAGCTTCCGTCCCAGCCGCGCTTCTACTTCTGCTCGAAACGCGTCCAGTCCCATGCCTTCGACCACGTACTTCAGCCTTGCCAGCCTGCGGTTACTCCGGTTCCCAAGGTCGCGATGAACTTTTACGATCGTCTCCACCACATCGCCAACCTCCTCCGGGGTCACAAAGCACAATGCATCCGCCAGCCTTGGATGGCTCGCCTTCACGCCGGGGGACATTCCCAGTCCGCCGCCTACCAGCACGACAAAGCCTTGCAGTCCGTTCGCGCCGTACTTCGCGACCAGGCCCACGTCGTTGCTGTAAATGTCGGTGCAGTTGTCGCCCTCAGGCGTGATACCGATCTTGAACTTCCGGGGCAGGTACGTTTCCCCGTAAAGCGGCTCCGTTTCTTTCTCCTCTGCTGTAGCTGCCTTCTCGCCGTCGATCCAGATTTCGTAATACGCCCTCGTGCTCGGCTTTAGCCGCTTTGCCAGTGTGCGTGCATGCAATTGCAACTCCGCGTTGTTGTGCGTCGGGGCGGGGCAGCACGTCACGTTGCGGACAACGTCACCGCACGCCGCCAGCGTCGACAACAACGCTTTGTTGAGAGTTCGTACCAGCGTGGGGAGATTGGTTTTTCGTACGCGGTGGAACTGGATATCCTGCCGGCTCGTGATACGCAGGCCACCGTCACCGACTTCGTCGGCCAGTGAATCCAGTATCAGGTACTGTTCGGCTGACACTACACCGCCGGGTATGCCGACGCGTACCATCGACCCGGGCACAACTGGCAGTCCGGCCTTCTTCGCATCACGGTCGGTCTGCTCGTACATTCCGTGAAACTTCAGCAGCCCAATCGCACCTTTCGTGAACCCCGGAACTTCCAGCGCGAGTTCCTGCGCGATCGTGCCGCGAAGGTGCTGGCTGTTCTCCTTGAGGACTTCGGCTCCCGACCTTGTTTCCGCCATCAGATTCCTTCTCCGTTCAGCAGGCTGGTTCGTCTTGTCAGTCCACGAAATTCGAGCGTCTCCCGAACCTGTTTCGCGGCCAGTTCGTCATCCGCATTCAGCTCCTCAGGTGAAAACTCGAGGAAGCGGTCTCCCGGAACGAGCACGCGTGCCAGTTCCCGCTGCTCCCAGTCGAATGCCTCGGTTGAAACGATCGCAATCACTCCGGCGTTATTCAGTACCTTCGCCAACTCCGGAAGGCTTTGGCTCGCCGTGTTCTCAGCCAGAACATGTACGTGGTATCCAAGCTCGAACAGCTGACGTTCAATCAGGTACGCCAGTTCTGCACGGCCAGTCAGCCAGATCGTCGCCGGATAATACCCCGCACGTGCGTACCGCTCCGCCGGAGTCAGTCTTCCAGTTCGTTCTTGCAGAGCCGGTCCCGATTTCTGTTTCTGCGCCCCATCGCCCTTGGCCTCGTCAATCATTCCGGCCGCCACCGTTGCGTTTGTAAGCGGATCGATAAGGATGAAACTGCCGGTCCGCCGATTCTCCTTGTAGGAATCGAAGAACAGCGGACGATTCGTCTGGATGGTTACCGCGCCGATATCGTTCATGCGCAACTCGGAGTCGGCGATGTGCGCCAGCGTGCCGATGTCCACCTTGTGTCGGGCGGCAGTCACCGTTGCTGTCACCTGTTGCGTCGTGTGCTTGATCACGTAAGGCTTATGCAGACGCATAGGTTCTTCATGCATCCACACCAGCCTGGCTTCAAACTGCCTCGCAACGTGGGGCAACTGCAGCGGCGAAACCAGCATGTCTCCGCGGCTGATATCAATTTCATCTTCCAGCGAGACCGTAACGGACATGCCTTTGGAAGCCGTCGGGACATCGCCGTCAAAACTCGGCATTGCCTTCACTCGGGTGGTGCGGCCCGACGGAAGTACCATGACGCTGTCGCCCGCGCGGAGCGTCCCCGAAAGCACCTGGCCCGCATATCCGCGAAACTTCAAATCCGGTCTCAGTACGTATTGCACAGGAAAGCGCAGGGCCCGCTCGTTATCGCTCGCCGAAACCGGAACTGTTTCCAGTACTTCGAGCAAGCTCTGTTGGCCGTACCACGATGTCCGCAAGCTTCGCGCGACGACGTTGTCCCCATCGACCGCACTGATCGGAATGAACCGAGCGGAACCAATTCCCAATTGGTTCAAGTAACGTGCAAATTCCTCTTGAATGCGCAGGAAGATGTCTTCGCGAAAGTCAACAAGGTCCATCTTGTTGACGGCGACCACCACATGCGGAATGCCGAGCAGGGAAGCGATGTAGGCATGACGCCGCGACTGCGGCAGCACGCCGTTTCGTGCATCGAGCAGAATGATCGCGAGGTCCGCGGTCGAAGCTCCGGTGGCCATGTTGCGCGTGTACTGCTCATGTCCTGGAGTGTCGGCGATGATGAACTTCCGCCGGGCCGTTGCAAAATAACGGTAGGCTACATCGATCGTGATCCCTTGCTCGCGCTCCGCCCTCAGTCCATCCGTCAGCAGCGAAAAATCAATTGGCCCGGAAGATCGGTTGATCGCTGACTTCTTCACCGCCGCCAGTTGGTCTTCGTAGACGCCGCGGCAGTCGTAGAGGAGCCGCCCAATGAGCGTCGACTTGCCATCGTCCACGCTTCCCGCGGTGCTGAAACGCAGCAGTTCTTTCTCTTCGTCCTGCTTCAGGAATGCTTCAATTCCTATCGAAGGTGTGACCAGTTCGTGTGTCGCCATCAGAAATATCCCTCGCGTTTCTTCAGTTCCATCGATCCTTCCTGGTCGTGATCGATCACGCGGTTCTCGCGCTCAGACCGGCGAAACGAGATCAGCTCTTCGATGATCTTTGGCACCGTATCGGCGTCGGAGCGAATTGCGCCCGTGCACGGCGTGCACCCGAGCGAGCGCATCCGGCACATCACCTTCTGGGGCCGCTCGCCCGCTTTCAGCGGAGGGTTGTGCTCGATGGGAATCAGGCTGTCGCCACGCACCACCATCTCGCGCTCTTTGGCGAAGTACAGGGGGACAATCGGAATATTCTCCAGGTGGATGTATTGCCAGACGTCCAACTCCGTCCAATTCGACAGCGGAAACACGCGAATGCTCTCGCCCTTATCCACGCGCGAGTTAAATAGGTTCCACAACTCGGGACGCTGGTTCTTCGGGTCCCACTGTCCGTGCACGTCGCGGAACGAGTAGATGCGTTCCTTTGCACGCGATTTCTCTTCGTCCCGCCGAGCTCCGCCGAATGCCGCATCGAACCCGCCCTCTTCCAATGCGTCCAGCAACGCCCGCGTCTTGAGCAATCCGCAGCACTTTTGTGTGCCGAGTACATACGGGCTCGCGCCATCGCGAATCGCGTCGCGATTCGTGTGAACAATCAGCCGTGCGCCGATCGACTTCGGATACCAGTCCCGAAACTCGATCATTTCGGCAAATTTGTAGGTCGTGTCTATATGCAGCAGAGGGAAGGGGATCTTGCCGGGATAGAAGGCCTTCTGTGCTAGCCTCAACATCACCGATGAATCTTTGCCGATCGAATACAGCATCACCGGATTGGCAAACTCGGCTGCTACTTCGCGCAGAATGTGAATGCTTTCCGCTTCGAGCACTTGCAGGTGAGTCAACCGTGTGGGCTGAAAATCGTGACTAACGAAACCTGCGGCACTCATCGCAAATCTCCCGACGACGCGGCAAGTACCGCAGTCTCCTGCAACTGAGCTACCTGCGGAATCAATTGGTCTCGCAAGGCCACCACCCAGCCGATGACGAAAACCGCGGGCGCCTCGACCTCTACCTCGCCTCTTGCGACTTCTTCCAATGTTGCCGTCAGTACTCGTTCGCGGTGGGTTGTTGCTCGTTCAATGAAGGCAACTGGTTCGAACGCGGGCCGTCCGGCATCGATGAGCGCCGACGCAATCGATGCGCGTTCGCCCACCCCCATCAGCACCACCAGCGTGTCGATCGCGGCATATCGCGACCACTCCGTCGGTTCCTCACCTTTCCTGTGGCCCGTAACCACGGTGAAGGCCCTCGAGAGATTCCGATGCGTCAGCGGAATGCCGCACGACGTCGCTGCAGCAATTGACGACGACAGGCCTGGCACCATCTCCACCTCAATGCCGTGTTGCGTCAGAAACAGCCATTCGTCTCCGCCACGGCCAAACACGCACGGATCGCCGCTCTTCAGCCGCACAACCAATTTGCCTTCCGTGCTGTGCAGCAGCATCTGTTCAAAAATCCATTGCTGCACTTCTTCCTGTTCGCCCGGACCTTTTCCGCAAGGGATCAGCTTCGCCTCGGGATGCGCAAGCGCCCGAATCTCCGGGCTGACCAGCCGGTCATAGAGCAGCACGTCCGCTTGCTGAAGCAACTTGAGGGCGCGCAACGTCAGCAATTCCGGATCGCCAGGCCCGGCGCCTACCAGGTACACCTTCCCAAAACCCATAGAGCAAATCCCCACATCTCGTCAGAAAATGAAAAAACCCACGATTGGGATCGTGGGTTGGTCGGAATCAATCGGGAGCTATGTTGAGATTTCTATCCCGAGTCCGCCGGCACCCACACACGGCAACAACACATACACATGCACATGTGCTTGGTGCAGGTGTCGGCCTTGTGGGTCGCGGACAACATAACGAGGTTCGTTTATAACGCCGGGCCTCCGCAGTGACAAACGCAAAATTTCAATTCAAGGCATCAGCGATTTTCATGCACCCATGGCGGGGTTTCGGACATCAAGGTCGAAGCTCGCCATTTGTGCGTCGCCTGGGTTTTTACTCGTCTCATTCATCTTGCCATCCTGCGGCATAGAATTGTTTGCGTGAGGAACCCCAATGCAAGGAAAGGTCGTACTCATCACCGGCGCCAACGGCGGTCTGGGAACTGACGTCACGCAGGCCTTCTTGTCGGAAGGAGCTACCGTTGTCGGAACATCAAGGAGCATTCGCCAGACGGACTTCTCGGGCCAAAACTTCACCGCGATTCCTGCGGACATTACCCAACCCGCTGCCGCCCGCGAACTGATCGCGAAAATCGTGGAACGCTTCAAGCATATCGACGTCCTCGTCCATGTGATGGGTGGGTTTGCCGCAGGCAAGATACACGACACCGACGATGAAACCTGGAAGAGAATGCAGGACCTGAACGTTAACTCGGGTTTCTATATAGCGCGAGAAGTGGTTCGAGCCATGCGTGCGACCGGAGGGGGACGCATCATAGCCATAGGCAGCCTCGCCGCCACCGAGCCGCACGCCGGCATCGGAGCGTACGTCGTCTCCAAAACCGCGCTGACTGTACTCTTCCGTACCATTGCTCTCGAAAACGCCGACGCAGGAATCACCTCAAACATCGTCCTGCCGGACACCATGGATACACCCGCCAACCGCGCCGCCATGCCGAAAGCCGATCCTTCCAAGTGGGTGAAACCCGCCGATGTGGCGAAGATCGTACTGACCCTCGCAGGCGACGCTGGCGCCCAGATTAACGGCGCGGTAATACCGGTGTTTGGTTCTTAAGTCTAAGGGGTGTACTGGCGGAGAGAGAGGGATTCGAATCCGCCTGTGAACGTAAAACCAAGTACTTACAGAGCACGGACGGCAACGAAACTCCATGAAAAGCAGTGGTAGTTCGTCTTAATGGATTGCAAATTGATTGCAAGCACCGTCGTTACCAGCTTTGTTACCACAGTTGATTCGCAATCTATTCGTTGGAATGGTGAATGGGTCAGGCTTACGATAGCAGCCATGATGCAAGACGAAGTGCGGAATTGGTTGGAGAAACAGGGATATCCTCTTGAAATGAGGGCTGCTTCGCTCTTCAAACAAGCTGGCTTTGAGGTTAGACAATCTTGGTACTACCCAGACGCCGAAACGGGAAAATCTAGGGAGCTTGACATTCTGGTTCGCGACCCGGACTTCATCGGTATTGTTGACATCGAGTTTGCAATCGAGTGCAAAGCAATCAAGAAGCCGTGGCTGGTTTTGTCCACGAGCGAAACAGTCTCATACAACCGGGCCTTTTCATTCGCGATAACTTCGGAAGCGGCAAGACGCTTTGTTTGTTCGCCTGAAAGGATACACTGGTTTCTCGACAATCTGGCGTGGTTTAGTAAAGATGACCTGACTGGATATTCTCTGCGGCAAAGTTTTTCCGACGGTCAAGAGGACATCCCTTACGCGACAGGGATGAGTGTCTTGAAAGCCGCTCATTGTCGCCTAGAGAAAGCCCCGCGTCCAAAGTGTCCCAAGTTTCAGTTCATCTTTCCCGTTATCGTGATAGATAGTCCTCTACTTCGATGCTGGCTTGGCGGGAATGGGCAGCTAGAGATGCAGGAAGTCTCTGAGGGTGAATACCTCTTCGACCCGGCGAATTCTAATATCAGGGGAACAGCAATTCGTGTGGTGACGCTGAGCGGCTTGCCCAAGTTTGTGAAGACCGCCAAATTCGTTGCAGAGCAGGTCAGAGCCTATCTGAAACCCGAGGTAGACCGCTTCATGAAATTATGAGGGATACCAATTATTTGCATTTTCCCGTTCGAGCACACCAAGAATTCACACTGTCGATGTCGAACATAGCTGCGTGTTCACCGCTTAGTTCTCGGAAGGCAAAGAAGGCTAAAGCGACACGGTTTAAGTCCGGTGAGTTGTTAATTATGCGAACAACATCGCGGATCGTCTCAGGCACTGGCTCGCTTTCGTCAGCGTCTCTGAAGTTTGAGGTCTGCAAAGCCTTTAGCGCAGGCTCGTTGCCGTTTTTGACAAACTGTCCCCAAGAGCTTTCGTAATGCTGTGTAGTGCTAGAAAGAGTGGTGTCTGCAAACCGCAGAACGGCCGGGTCGTGTGTCTGCTTGCGGATTGCACGAATCTCGTCGAATCCTGAGCGGTATCCGATACGCATTCGCGTGTCGCTCTCCGAGATTTGGCCTACAAACAAGACTAACTCCTGAAGTGGCTTGAGCCGCTGACCCAGTTGTTCTTGAATGAGTTTGTCAGTGACACTCCCCACTTTGTGTCTCGCGGCCTCCAGAATCATCGCATTGATGTTATTTTCATCAAAGGCATCCTTGACGCTTCTTGCAGCCTCGTCCTTCGCGATGCGTTCCGCCTCGCTCTTAGCGTCGGCACGGACATCTCTCAGGTTGGAATAGAACAAATAGCCCGCAGCCCCGAGGAGAAGAGTCATGAACGCCGCAGTTAGCGTAACCAGATATTTGAAATACGAGCTTATGCGGTCGTACTCAAGGTGTGCTGCTTCATCACTCATGACGTGGCCTCTAGATGTAATTGCTTCTTAATGCAGAGCATTCTACCAGTGGATTTAACCTTGGGGTCATGATTGTGGAGAGGCTTTCCGCTTTTGGAACATCTCCTATTGTCTGGTTAATCGCTAGGATTCGATTTAAGGCGCCGCCATTTCCGAGGCCCCTAACCACGTCGTTGGGGTATAGTAGTTCGGCATTAGCTAGCATTTGAGCGATTGCGAGACAGTCAGATACCTTGGAATGGAGGTCTACAGCGCGATGGCTATTTCAACTTGCCCGAAGTGTCCCAGCACGGCGTTTGAGACCAAAGAAGCAAGCCCGAACAACTCGAATTTCCGTCTAATGTTCGTCCAATGTGCAGCTTGTGGTGCTGTTGTCGGAGTAATGGACTTCTACAATATAGGCGGAATGCTGCAAACGCTGGCAAAGAAACTCGGCGTCGGCTCTATCTCTTAGTGCCGAAACTTTTTAGTGCGGGTGGTGTTTGCATATGTACAAACTTTCATAACTATTCCATCGGGAGCATCGGCTCCCGATTCGTTGTTTGCACACTCTGCAAACGTTCCAAAAACAACAGGCAATTGCCCCAAACTCCTGAGGCGACTCAGGGCACGCGGGTTGAGGTTGCGACCAGAGCACGCAGAACAGGTAACCGCTGTTCGCTGCCATCTCTGGGGCGGACTGGCCACGTAACATCGGAACGAAGTAGCCCCGATGCGAGGCGCTGAAACATGCGAACAAGTCTCCGCTGGAAACCTTCCCACAGGCGTGCATAACCGACCCAGCACTCTGCGGAGTGTCAAACGGACTGTGGGAGAACCGCGCCAGTTAGTGCCGCATACGTATACCGCAAGCGAGCATCTGAGACCGTTGCAGGGTTGGTCTCAGTGTATCCACACCGTTCCCGCAAGTGAGAGACAAGAGACAACACTGAGAGAACATTGTGAGGGCATCAGATGGCGCTTGCTCAATATCGTTACAGGAGCACTAGAGACAGGGTACGATTGTGCCGTTATGAGCAGATTCTCCCTTCCACTAAGTCGCCTCGTTCACGAAAACCTGTCCGTTATCATGTGTTTCGCCTATTCAAGGAAGCCGTTGGAAGAGATGGTTGGCAAGAAATTTGTCGGTCAATGGAGATACCTGAACGAAGCATTGTTCGGAATCTCCGCTGACTGGGCAGAGAAAGCATGTTTCGAACTGGCACTATTCCTGCGTATGTTGGATGACGAAGAAGATGTCTCGGCGTATCACGCTCAGAACGAATGCAATATCCCGAACTGCGGACGCCTCATTCTGAAAAATGGTTCTGAGAAAAAGCTGCCGTTTCGGGAGGTCGCCAATAAGGTGCTCCATTCCTCATCTCTGGAGTGGGACTTTTCCGACACAACAGACCCTAAACTCCTCTGCAATACCAGAGATGATGAGAAATGGCTCAGAGCGGAAGTGAGTGTAGTGAGTCTTGCTGCCGTGTGTGGACAATTCATGAGCTAGATGCAGTTGTCACAGCAATGGTCGAATGGGTGAGGTTGACACCCTGGACTTAGCTGGCAAGTCATTTGGTGATGCTGGAAGAATTGCCGAACTCGTGTCACCGCGTCGGTAATCGGAGTGGTAGCGGTCGAATTCGCGGCTATGTTCGCAACGATAACTGTCAAATTAGCTCAAGTTGGCTAATTTAAGGTGTTTAGAGAGTGCAGAAACCCCCAGTGTTTATGCGCTTTCCAGCCCCTCTGAGGCGTTTGTATAACTTCGGAGGGCAGACAGTCCGAACGGACTCCGAAGCCGTACTAAACGCTTCTGTTCGCTCGTCACCGCCACAGGATATCGAGGTCGAGACCCTAAATTCGGACGTTTTTAGCATCTCGAATTTGTATAGTTTTATAAACGACTACGGATTAGAAAATAGTTGCAACTGCTCTGTATTCAATAAGTTGCCATTGTAATGGCAAGCACTTTATGAAATAGAGGACTTGACA